>CAUPRZ010000374.1:0-3033 GCA_963513855.1 uncultured Hylemonella sp. | reverse complement strand
GGCCAGCCTGGCCGGCGACTGGGAAAGCGGCTTGCAGGCCGAGGCCATGACCCTGCTGCTCAGCGGTCGCATGGATGTCTGGGACGAACTAACCAAACGTTTCGAGCGCAAGCTCATCCTCACCGCGCTGGACACCACACGGGGCCGTCGTATCGAGGCCGCCCACAAGCTGGGCATCGGCCGCAACACGATCACACGAAAAATTCAGGAGCTGGGGCTAGAAGAGTAGGACGCCCCCCGAAGCGGCCTTTGGCCGCCTCCCCCCACTGGGGGGCGACGCCAGTGGCCGGGCGGAGCCCGTTCCACGGCATCCCCGGATCAATACCGGGTGGTTGGCTGTCGGGTTTCAGTCGAAGAGCCCAGGGCCGCCGAAGCGTGCGCCCTCGATCTCCAGCATCTTCAGCTTGGTCTGCAGCCCGCCATGGGCCGAGAAGCCACCCGTGCCCGTCTGCGCGCCCAGCACACGATGGCAGGGCACTACGGGGGCAAAGGGGTTGGCCCCCAGGGCCTGGCCCACGGCGCGGGCCGCGCCCGGTTCGCCCAGGCGTTGCGCCACTTCACCATAGGTCAGGGTTGTGCCCGGTGGGATGCGTCGCGTGAGTTCGTAGACGCGTTGGTGAAAGGGCGGCACGCCCTCCATGTCCAGCGTCAGATGCGTGAGGTCGTGTGGTTCTCCGGGATGGCCTTCGAGCAGGGCCGTGATGGCGGCGATAGCCTCCAACACAAAAGGCGGTGGTGGGCCTTCCGCGTTTTCCGGGAAACGACGTGTCATGCGCCTGCGCGTGGCGGCTTCGTCGGCCTCGGGCAACTGCACGCAGGTCAGCGCCTGCTGGTTCCAGGCGATGCCGCAAAAACCCAGGGGCGTGGGGAAGAGGGCGTAGGCCAGCGTGGACATGCGGCACGCCCGGGTTTCAGAGCCCCTGCAGTTCAAGCACCACAGGCGCGTGGTCGCTGGGGCGTTCGTTCTTGCGCGGCGTGGGGTCCACGGCGCAGGCGGTCGCCAGGGGCTTGAGCGCCTCGCTGATCAGGATGTGGTCGATGCGCAGGCCCTGCTTGCGGCGAAAGCCCATGTTCCGGTAGTCCCACCAGGAGTAGTTTTTCTCGGGCTGCGGGAAGAGGCGCACCGAATCCGTCAGACCCAGGGCTATCAGTGCGCGCAGATGCGTACGCTCCTCCACCGTGCAGTGGATGGTGTCCTTCAGGCCCACCGGGTCCCAGACATCGAGGTCGTCGAAGGTGATGTTGTAGTCACCCATGAGGACCAGCTTCGGGTGGATAGCCAGTTCGGCCCGCACCCAGTCGTGCAGGGCCGTGAGCCAGCGCATCTTGTAGGCGAACTTGTCCGAGCCCGGCTCCTGGCCGTTGGGGAAATAGGCGCCAATCACCCGCACGCCATTCACCGTGGCGCTGATCACACGGGCCATCTCGTCCTCGAAACCCGGGATGTTGCGCACCACGGCCTCCAGCGGCGCGCGTGTGAGCAGGGCAACGCCGTTGTAGGTCTTCTGGCCAAAGCTCTGGGCCTGGTAACCCGCCGCCGTGAAAGCGTCGAAGGGAAACTTGTCGTCCGTGAGCTTGAGCTCCTGGAGCGCCAGCACGTCCACAGGGTTGGCGGCCAGCCAGTCCAGCACCTGCGGTAGCCGCACGTTAAGCGAGTTGACGTTCCAGGTGGCGAGTTTCATGGACTATTTGCTATCAAATATGAAGCATGGCGAGCACACCCACGGCCATGCCGATGGCACCGCCGGCGAACATGGCGTACTCCAGCCATTTCTTGCGCGTGAGCAGGGCGATGGCGGCCAGGGCAATGGCGACCTGCAACACGGTGGTGGCCTGGGCCCAGCGGTGGTGCAGATGGATCTGCGCGTCGCTCTGCTGGTCCCATGCCGTGGCCTCGGCTTCCAGCTTTTCGGCGGCGACCTTGATCTCGCCCTTTTCCTTTTCGTAGCGGTCGATCTTGGCCTGGTACTTGGTCTTCTCGGCCTCCTTGGGCGTCAGATCACGCGAGACCTCGGCCAGGGACTGCTTGGTGCTTTTGGCCTGGAAGTAGTTCCACTGGTTGGACGCCTCGGTCTTCTTGAGGGCTGCGTTGTTCTTGTACAGGCCGGCATTGGCCTGGGTGGCGCCGCCCATATAGGCGAAGATGGCGCCCACCGTGGCGATGATGGCCGTAAACAGCGCGATCTGGTTGGTCATGCCGCCGCCGTGCTCGCCATGGCCACCCTGCTGCGCGTGTTCGAGTTCGTGATCGTGCGGGCCGTGCACGTGAAAACCGCCTCCGGACATGTCAGATTCCTTCTGTGTTCGTGTAAGTGACAAAACTGAATTTCAGGCCGGTGGAGGAGATGTGATGCTCACGCTGCATTTCCCTCCAGCCGGGGCCGAATTGTGGGGCATAAGCATCGCCCTCAAAGGTGGCGTCGATTTCGGTGACCACGGCCGTGCTGGCCTGGGGCAGGGCCTGGGCGTAGATCTCGGCGCCGCCGATGATCCAGGTGTCGCTCACGGTGCCGCACAGGGCCAGCGCCTCGGGCAGGGAATGCGCCACGCGGGCGCCCTCGGCAGCCCAGCCTTGCTGGCGTGTCACCACGACATTGGTGCGCCCGGGCAGGGGGCGAAAGCGCGTCGGGATCGATTCCCAGGTCTTGCGGCCCATGATGACCGGGTTGCCCAGCGTGGTGCGCTTGAAGTGGGCCAGGTCCTCGGGCAGGTGCCAGGGCATGACGCCGTCCTTGCCGATGACACCATTGGCGGCGCGTGCGTAGATCAGGTGCAGTTTCATGCGGAGCCTTTCGGGGTACGTGAGGGCAGCAGCACGGCTGCGATGGCCAGCATCACGAACACGATGGCCACGTAATCCTGCCAGTGCGGCCATTCGCCGACGATGAAGGTGGCGCTGAGCGTGCCCACCAGGGGGATGGCCATCACACTCATGGCGCTGGTGGCCGGGGGCAGGTGCCGTGCCAGGCCGGCCCAGATGGTCTGGGCAAAACCGTAGTTGATGAAGGCGCCGTAGACCAGACTGACCCACAT
>CAUPRZ010000373.1:0-3040 GCA_963513855.1 uncultured Hylemonella sp. | reverse complement strand
CCATGTCCAGCCCGTCTCTGCTGCCGGCGCAGAAAAATGGCGTGCTCTACACCGTGGCAGGCGAGCAGGAGAGCGCCGAGTTCATCCGCCACAACAAGCTGATCCAGCAGGCCTGGGGCTTGGCCGTGGTGCCGGTCTGCGAAACCATCCCCGGCAAGAACCACTTCAGCGTGCTCGAAGACCTGACGGCACCCTGGGAGCATCTGCACCAGCTGGCGATCCGCCTGGTTTTTGGCAAGGCCTAGGGTTTTTCGCACCGGGAAAACCCGGGCCAAGCTGTAACAGCCGTGGCCTCCGTACCGCCCTTGTGCGGCGAGGATGCAACAACACGATCTGTTACATCGTGTTTTGGCACGCTCGTGCGGGAACGCCACCTACACTCGCTCTCCGTGGGGAACGGTGCGCACCTGTGCCGTCCAGAACAACGAGTTGATGTGACTAACGACAAGAACATGCGACCCGAGGAATACCTCCTGGCCACCCTGGCCATCCATAACGAGATGCGGCGACTGACCGATCGTTTGCAGGAACTGGCCCGCTTCCGTTGCGCCGAGCCGTCCAACCAGGCTTTTCTCAATGTCATGAGCCGCCAGACCGAGCTGCTGGGCGAGCTGGACAAGATGCACGAGCGCGCGGCCGAAGGTTTGCGCAAGCCCACGCGTACCTCGGTCTGAGGTCGCTGCAGCGACCTTCCTACAATGGCGGCATGTCCTCGTTCTTGCCGCCCACCGGCTCTTCCTCTCTTTTTCCTACCCCGACCGACTCCCCGCTGCTGGCCAGCCTGAACGCCGAGCAACGCGCCGCCGTGGCGCTGCCGGCGGTGCCCGCGCTCATCCTGGCGGGCGCAGGTTCCGGCAAGACGCGGGTGCTCACCACCCGCATCGCCTGGCTGCTGCAGACGGGCCAGGTCTCGTCGGGTGGCCTGCTGGCCGTGACCTTCACCAACAAGGCGGCGCGCGAGATGATGACGCGCCTGCAGTCCATGCTGCCCGTCAACGTACGCGGCATGTGGATCGGCACCTTCCACGGCCTGTGCAACCGCCTGCTGCGCGCGCACCACCGTACCGTGGGCCTGCCCGCGACCTTTCAGATCCTGGACACGCAGGACCAACTGTCCGCCATCAAGCGCCTGTGCAAGCAGTTCAACGTGGACGAAGAGCGTTTCCCACCCAAGCAACTGTCCTGGTACATCGCCGGCTGCAAGGAAGAGGGCCTGCGTCCCAACATGGTGGAGGCCAGCGACCCCGACACCCGCAAGAAGGTCGAGCTCTACCAGCTCTACGAAGACCAGTGCATGCGCGAAGGGGTGGTGGACTTCGGCGAACTGCTGCTGCGCAGCTACGAGCTGCTGCGCGACAACGACCCCATCCGTGAGCACTACCAGCGGCGTTTCCGCCACATCCTGATCGACGAGTTCCAGGACACCAATAAGCTGCAGTACGCTTGGATCAAGCTGCTCGCGGGTTTCACCCCGGCCGGTACCCTGCGAGATGATGGTGCGCAAGGGGGCGGGGCCTCCGTATTGGCCGTGGGCGACGACGACCAAAGCATCTACGCCTTTCGCGGCGCACGTGTGGGCAATATGGCCGACTTTGTGCGTGAGTTCCAGGTGCAGCACCAGATCAAGCTGGAGCAGAACTACCGCAGCCACAGCAACATCCTTGACACGGCCAACGCGCTCATCAGTCACAACAAGCACCGCCTGGGCAAGAACCTGCGCACCGACCAGGGCGCGGGCGAACCCGTGCGTGTCTACGAATCGGTGAGCGACTTCGCCGAGGCGCAGTGGATGATCGACGAGATGAAGCAGCTCGTGCGCGAAGGCACGAGCCAGAAAGAAATTGCCGTCCTCTACCGCAGCAATGCGCAGAGTCGGGTGATTGAAACCGCGCTGTTCAACGCCGGCCTGCCTTACCGCGTCTACGGCGGTCTGCGCTTCTTCGAACGGGCTGAAATCAAACACGCCCTGGCCTATCTGCGCCTGCTGGAGAACCCGAAGGACGACACCAGCTTCCTGCGTGTGGTGAACTTCCCGCCGCGTGGCATCGGTGCGCGCTCTATCGAGCAGCTGCAGGACGCGGCGCGCGCCGCCAACAGCTCCTTGCACGATGCCGTGGGTGCCCTGCCGGGCAAGGCTGGCGCCAACCTCGGTGCCTTTGTCGCCAAGATCGACGTGCTGCGCGAACAGACCCAGGGCATCACCCTGCGCGAGATCATCGAACTCGTGCTGCAGCACAGCGGCCTGGTCGAGCATTACCAGACGGAGCGCGAAGGCGCGGACCGCATCGAGAACCTGGAAGAACTGGTCAACGCGGCCGAGAGTTTTGTGAGCATCGAGGGTTTTGGCCGTGACGCCGAGGCCACCGAAGCCGCAACTGGTGCCGTGCCGGATGAAGAGAGTGGTGAAGTGATGTCGCCGCTGTCTGCGTTCCTGACGCATGCCTCGCTGGAGGCAGGTGACAACCAGGCGCAAGAGGGCCAGGAGGCCGTGCAACTGATGACCGTGCACGCCAGCAAGGGCCTGGAGTTCGATGTGGTTTTCATCACGGGCCTGGAAGAAGGCCTGTTCCCGCATGAAAACTCCATGAACGACTTTGACGGGCTGGAGGAAGAGCGCCGCCTGATGTATGTGGCCATCACACGCGCCCGTCAGCGCCTGTACATGAGCCACTCGCAGACGCGTATGTTGCATGGCCAGACGCGGTATCACATCCGTAGCCGTTTCTTTGACGAGCTGCCCGAGGAAACGCTCAAATGGATCACGCCCAAGAACCAGGGTTTCGGCAGCGGCTTTTCGCCGCCGGCTGCGGGCTACAACCGTCAGCGTGAGAGCTGGGGCCAGGGCTGGCAGGGGGGCTCGACCAGCGGGTACTCAGGAGGATATGGGCGTGACATCGGTGCCACCAGTGCGTCCAGCACCAAGGTGGTCCAGCAAGCCCAGGAGGCGGCCACCGGCCTCAAAGTGGGCATGCAGGTCTTTCATAACAAGTTCGGCGAGGGCAAGGTTCTCACGCTCGAAGGTTCGGGCGACGACGCACGT
>CAUPRZ010000372.1:0-3044 GCA_963513855.1 uncultured Hylemonella sp. | reverse complement strand
GGAAACCGCGAAAACCGGGCCTCGGTTTTTACTTATGCGCAAAACTGAAAAGGCCAGCCAGGTTCAGGCTTGCACGGCCTGACGGGTCCTGTTCAGGTTCCAGCGCTCCCAGGCTTTTTCGTGGAAGAAGAAGGCCACGGCTTGCACCGTAGGCTCCAGCAGGCTCAGAGTCAGCGACATGAGCAGATTCCCCGTGACGGCGTAGGCCACCAGGGCGGCCACGGCGATGTGGACCAGGTAGTAGCTGGCGGTCTTTTTCAGGGTCGGCAGATTGGCGCGTGCGAACTGGGTCATGAAACACCTCTTGCTCAAAAACTATTGCGTTGAGCAAAATGATAGGCATTTGCTTTTGCGCTGACCAATTGCATTTGCCTAAACGAGGCATAGGCGGGTAGGCGCGGCGCGGTCTCAGGCGCGCATCAGGGCTTCGATCTCATCGGCGTTCACAGGGACGTCACGTGTGATCAGCTCGCAGCCACTATCGGTGACGAAGGCGTCGTCCTCGATGCGGATGCCGATGTTCCAGAACTCGCTGGGCACGTCCTCAGCCGGGCGCACATAGAGGCCGGGTTCGATGGTCAGGCACATGCCGGGGCGCAGGATGCGGCTGGGGCGGTCCTTGATGACTTCGCCCGAGAGCGGATCCTTGCGTTCGCTGGTCTTGCCCAGCTCGCTGTGCTCCACATAACTGCCGCAATCGTGCACGTCCATGCCCAGCCAATGGCCGGTGCGGTGCATGTAGTAGCGGAAGTAGGCGCGGCTGGCGATCACGTCGTCCACGGTGCCGACCTTGTGTCTGTCGAGCAGGCCCAGGTCCAGCAGGCCCTGGGACAGCACTTTGACCGTGGCCTCGTGCGGCTCCACGAAGCGCGCGCCGGCGTGGGTGGCGTCCACGGCGGCGTCTTGCGCAGCCAGCACCAGCTCGTAGAGCGCGCGTTGCGGGGCGCTGAACTTGCCGTTGGCTGGAAAGGTGCGTGTGATGTCGCTGGCGTAACCGTCCAGTTCGCAGCCGGCGTCGATCAGCACCAGCTCACCGTCGCGGATGGGCGCGTTGTCAGCGCGGTAATGCAGCACGCAGGCGTTGGCGCCAGCCGCGACGATGGAGCCGTAGGCCGGGTACTGCGAGCCGTGGCGGCGGAATTCGTGCAGCAGCTCGGCGTCCAGGTGGTACTCGCGCACGTCCTGGCCCGCGCGCAGCATGCGTGCAGACAGCTGCATGGCACGGATGTGCGCGCCCGCGCTGATGCGAGAGGCCTGGCGCATTACCTCCTGTTCATGGGCATCCTTGAACAGGCGCATTTCGTCCAGCAGGGCGCAGAGGTCGCGTTGTGATTCCGGGCAGAGTGCGCCGTAGCGCACACGGGCACGCACGGTCTTGAGCCAGCCCTCCACCCGGCTCTCCAGCCCGGCATGGGTGGCAAAGGGGTACCAGACCGTGGCCTGGTTCTCCAGCAGCCGGGGCAGGCGTTGTTCCAGCTCGGTCACGGGGAAGGCCGCGTCCACGCCCAGCGTGGCCGGCGCCGCTTCGGGGCCCAGGCGTATGCCGTCCCAGATCTCGCGCTCGAGGTCCTTGGGCTGGCAGAACAGCGTGGTGTGGCCGCTGCTGGTGATCACCAGCCAGGCATTCGGTTCGGTGAAGCCGCTGAGGTAGTGAAAGTAGCTGTCGAAGCGGAACAGATAGTCGCTGTCGCGGTTGCGCAGGTGTTCGACAGCTGTCGGCACGATGGCCACGGCATCGGGGCCGAGCTGCGCGGCGAGGCGGGCGCGGCGCTGGGCGTAGAGGGCAGAGTTCATGGTGTCACGTTCTCGTTGAGTTGCGCCAGCCGCTCCGGGGTGCCGACGTCGGTCCACGGCCCCTGGTACAGCTCGGCGCTGATGCGTTGATTGTCCATGGCCTTGCGCAGCATGGGGGCCAATGGGGCTTTGATGCCAGCGGAATTACCCGCCGGGATGTCGCACCAGGGCCGGGTGAAAAACTCGCGCCGGTACAGGCCTATGGTGCTGTAGGTGTACTGCACGGCAGCCTTGTTCAGCGCCAGCAAACGGCCGGGCGCGCTTGCATCGGCGGCCAGGCCGAAATCGCCCTGGGGGTTGTGCGGCGGGTTAGGCACGAGCCACAGATGGGCCAGCTTGTCGCTGCGTGCGAAACGCTGCACGGCCTGCATGGAAAAGAGAAAACCGGGGGCGTAGACGTCGCCTGCCACGATCCAGAAGATGTCGCTCAGCAGCGGCAAGGCACGCACGATGCCACCGGCGGTTTCCAGTGCGCCGCCGAAGTCCAGCCCCTCCCAGGAGTAGCGGATGTTCAGGGGCTGGTTCTCGCTGCTGCGGGGCTCGGAGCCAAAAAACGCGGGGATCTGTTCGCCCAGCCAGGCTGTGTTGACCACGAAGTCGGAAAAACCTGCCGCGGCCAGGGCGTCGACATGCCACTGCAGCAGGGGCTTGCCCTGAACGAACAACAGGGGTTTGGGCGTGGCGTCGGTCAGCGGGCGCATGCGCTCGCCGCGGCCGGCGGCCAAAAGCATGGCGGTGATCTGGGGATGGGTTTGCACAGACCGCACTGTAGACCAAGCCCATCTATCAGCCCCTGGGGCCCGAGCCATCAGGCGGCCCCGGTAAAATAACGGGTTTTCCCCCAGACACCCCCCTTCCGGAGCGGCCTACATGGCAAATACCCGACAGATGGCCAACGCGATCCGCGCGCTGGCAATGGACGCAGTACAACAAGCCAATTCCGGACACCCCGGCGCCCCCATGGGCATGGCCGACATGGCCGTCGCGCTCTGGGGTGAACACCTCCAGCACAACCCGACCAACCCCCTGTGGGCCGACCGCGACCGTTTTGTGCTGTCCAACGGTCACGCGTCCATGCTGATCTACGCCCTGCTGCACCTCACAGGCTACAAGCTGCCGCTGCAGGAACTCAAGAACTTCCGCCAGCTGCACAGCAAGACGGCCGGCCACCCTGAAGCCGGCATCACCCCCGGCGTGGAAACCACCACCGGACCGCTGGGCCAGGGCCTGACCAACGCCGTGGGCTTGGC
>CAUPRZ010000371.1:0-3050 GCA_963513855.1 uncultured Hylemonella sp. | reverse complement strand
GCCGGATTCGGCCACCATGCACATGGTGGCCGAATCCGGCGTGGCGGCGCACTGGCTCTACAAGGCCAACGAACCCGACAGCCCCATGACCGCGCGCCTGGGCGCGCAGTGGCTGCAATCCCTGCTGGACATCCAGAACGAGACCCGCGACGCCGCCGAATTCTGGGACCACGTCAAGGTGGACCTCTTTCCGGAGGACGTCTACGTCTTCACGCCCAAGAGCAAAATCATCTCCCTGCCGCGTGGTGCCACCGCAGTGGACTTCGCCTATGCCATCCACAGCAACATCGGTGACCGCACCATGGCCGCGCGCATCAACGGCGAACAGGTGCCATTGCGCACCGAGCTCAAGAACGGCGACGTGGTCGAGGTGGTCACCTCCACAGTCGCGGCGCCCAACCCGGCCTGGCTGAGTTTTGTACGCACAGGCCGGGCCCGCTCCAAGATCCGGCACCATCTCAAGACCCTGGCCCATGCCGAGTCCGAAGGGCTGGGCGAAAAACTGCTGCTGCAGGCCCTGCGTGCCGAAGGCATCGAACGCTTCCCCACCGACGATGACAGCGCGCGCGCCGGCATCTGGGACAAGCTGCTGCGTTTCACCGGCAACCGCAGCCGCTCTGAACTGCTGATGGACATCGGCCTGGGCAAACGCATCGCCAGCATCGTCGCCAAACGCATGGCCACCCTGCTGGCTGAAACCGGTGAAAAGCCCGATGCCGTGCTGCTGAGCCGCGAGCGTTTTGTTACCCAGGAGTCGGCGGGTCATGCACCCGTCACCGTGGACGGCAGCGAAAACGCCTCGGTGCAGTACGCCACTTGCTGCCGCCCCATCCCGGGGGACGCCATCGTGGGTTATCTGGGCCGTGGTGAAGGTCTGGTGCTGCACACCTCGGACTGCGCCGTGGCCCGCAAGCTGCACCACAAGGACAGTGAGCGTTTCATCGGCGTGGAATGGTCGGACGAACCGACCCGCCCCTTCGAAACCAGCATCGTGGTCACCGTCAACAACGGCAAGGGCGTGCTGGCACGTGTGGCCTCGGCTCTGGGCAGCGCAGAAGCCGACATCAGCCACATCGACATGGGCCAGGAAGCGGCCCAGGAAATCGCCGATCTGCGTTTTGTGATCGCCGTGCGCGACCGCACGCAGCTGGCCGACGTGCTGCGCATCCTCAAGCGCACCCCCTCGGTGCTGCGCGCACGACGCGGCAGCGCCGGCGCCTGATTCAGGCCGACGCCACAGGCGCGGGGTATTGCACGGCCAGCACCTCGATCTCCTCCACCCCCACGGGCGTGACCAGCTTGAGCACATCCCCCACGCGAGCCTTGAGCAGGGTGCGCGCCACCGGCGCGATCCAGCTCACCTGACCCTGCAGGCTGTCGGCTTCGTCGATGCCCAGGATGGTGATGGTGCGCTCGGTGCCGGCCTCGTCGACATAGGTCACCGTGGAGCCGAAAAAGACCTGGTCGCTGCCGTGGTGGACGCTGGGGTCGGTGATCTCGGCGATCTCCAGGCGTTTGGTCAGGAAACGGATACGACGGTCGATCTCGCGCAGGCGCTTCTTGCCATAGAGATAGTCGCCATTCTCGGAACGGTCACCGTTGCTGGCCGCCCAGTGCACGACCTCGACCACCTTGGGCCGCTCCACGTCGATCAGGTTCATGAGCTCGGCACGCAGGCGTGCGTAGCCGGCCGGACTGATGTAGTTCTTGCCGCCGGCAGGCAGAGCCGGCAGTTGTGCCTCATCGTCCTCGTCGCTATCGGTTTCGCGGGTAAAGGCCTTGCTCATGACGGGTTCCTGGAACCGACTATTCTGGGCTGCAAGAAAAAAGCCTGCAACTTTTCAGTTGCAGGCTTTTCCGTTTTGGTGCGGCTGGCAGGAATTGAACCCACGACCCCTTGGTTCGTAGCCAAGTACTCTATCCAACTGAGCTACAGCCGCGAAGCTCAGGATTCTAGCACAGCTTTTTCAGGCTGGCCCGGATCGCCCCCAAGGCAGATGGTAGGACGTGCAGGACTTGAACCTGCGACCAAGGGATTATGAGTCCCCTGCTCTAACCAACTGAGCTAACGTCCCGACCGAAGGCAGGATTGTACGGGCCTACTTGCTGTGACTCAGCGCATTGCCCAGCAGCTTGGAGGTGATGTCCACGATCTGGATCATGCGGTCATAAGGCATGCGGGTCGGCCCGATCACGCCCAGCGTGCCCACCACCAGGCCGTCCACCACATAGGGAGCACTGACCACGGACAGCTCTTCGTAGGGCACGACCTGGCTTTCGCCGCCGATGAAGATGCGCACGCCCTCGGCCTGGCCCGCGATGTCGAGCAGGCGCATGAGCTGGGCCTTTTCCTCGAAGAGGTCAAAGGCACGGCGCAGATGGCCCATGTCGCTGGAGAAGTCGGACACGGCCAGCAGATTGCGTTCACCCGAAATGACCACCTCGTCCTGGGTCTGGGTCATGGCCTCGGTGCCCATGTTGACGGCAGCCTGCATGAGGGTGGCGATCTCGCCGCGCAGCTTGTCCACTTCGCCCTGCAGGCGCTCACGCACCTGCTCCAGCGTCAGGCCCATATAGTGGGCATTGAGGTAATTGGCGGCCTCGACGAGCTGCGAAGGCGAGTAGTCGGTCTCGGTGAAGATGACACGGTTCTGCACATCGCCTTCGGGCGAGACCAGGATGACCAGGATGCGGCGCTCGGACAGGCGCATGAATTCGATGTGCCGGAACAGCGAGGAACGGCGCGGCGCCATGACCACCCCTACAAACTGCGAGAGCGAGGACAGCAGGTTGGCCGCGTTGGAGATGACTTTCTGCGGCTGGTCGGGCGCCAGGCTGGGTGCGGTGATCTGCTCGCGCTGGGCCGTCAGCATGGTGTCCACGAAAAGACGGTAACCACGCGCCGTGGGCACACGGCCAGCCGAGGTGTGCGGACTGGCTATCAGCCCCAGCTCCTCCAGGTCGGACATGACGTTGCGGATGGTCGCAGGCGACAGCTCCAGGCCGGAGGCACGCGAGAGCGTACGCGACCCCACGGGCTGGCCTTCGGC
>CAUPRZ010000370.1:0-3057 GCA_963513855.1 uncultured Hylemonella sp. | reverse complement strand
GGGATTCAGCGAGAAGCCGGCGGCGCGCGCGCGGCAAAAGCCACGCAGGGGCGTGGCTGCAAGGCCTGCAGCACGACCCAGGCGGGCAGCAGCGGCAGGGCCGAGGGGATGGCGATGGGTTGAGGCGTGACCGGGCCGCCATGACCCAGCTGGTCATACAAACGGCATTCACCTGCATCGTCAGCCGGCGCCAGCAGGTGGGCCAGCAGGCCATGCTCTGCATGGTCATGGTCCTGCGCGGCAGCAACGGCCGGCGTGTGCACCCCATGGACGTGCAGCACACCGTGCGCCAGCCCTAGCAGCTGCGCCCAGAGCAGGGCCAGCACGAGCAGTACCGTGCCCGGCAGGGAGCGGTGTGGCGTGCGGATCTGGGGGCGGAACATGGGCAGGACGAAAGGCAAGCGACGGATTATTTCACGGGCACGGCATCGGTGATGCGGTAGTAGAGACCATAGGGGTCATCACGCAGCACGGTCAGGCGGCCCTGCACCACCAGGGGCTCCATGCCGTAGCGAATGGGCGTCTTGGTCTTGACCTCGACCATGCTCTCGGGCCCGCCGGGCAGGCAGAAGGAACAGGTCAGCGGCACCGAGCTCAGCAGAAAGTGCGTCTGCTTTTCACCCGGCTCCAGCGGCATCATGAAACCCTGCACACGTTGCGGCTTGCCGTCCAGGGCCTGGATCTCGGGCGGGAAAACGGGCAACACACGGTTTTTCTCGACCTTGGTCTTCACATTGGTCAGGAAGGACCAGGGCAGCACATCACCCCGCTCTTTCAGCGGCGGGAAGGGGCTGCCGGCACCGTGCACACCGGCGCCGCTGCCCGGCGGGCCGCTGGGCACGCCGCCCTCGATGGGCGGGCTCAGTGGCTGGGCCTGGGCCAGGCTCGCGGCCAGCAGACCGGTCAGCAGCAGCGTTTTAGTGCTCATGGCGCATCCCGCAGTACTTGCCCAGGGCCAGGCCCTTGCAGGCGGCCTGGAGTTCCTTCTGGCAGACCTCGTGGTTTTTGCCGGATTCCAGGCAACGGGCCGCGGACTCGTGGGCTGCCGCCATGGCGCGGTGGCGCTGCACGTCCTTGGCCAGGTCTTTGGCATCGTGGGCCTGGGCGGCCGCCAGGGGCAGGGCCAGGGCCATGAGGCAGAGCAGTTTTTTCATATTCGATCCTTTCATCGTTCGTTCAGCAGAGGCGCGGCCTCGCTGCGGTAGGCGGCCCACACGGGCAGGGCAGCGGCCAGCGCCGCCACCGTCAGAGCCAGGGCCGGCACCCAGAGTTCCTGCGCCAGCCAGACCGCACCGCTGAGCGGCAGCGATTTATCGTTCTCCAACATCCAGCCTAGCAGAGCTGTCAAGCCATGGCCGGCGGCCAGACCCAGCACCGTGGCCAGCCCGGCCAGCCACAGGGCCTCGCAGAGCAGCAGGGCGGCCAGACGGCGCGGCGGCGCGCCCAGCAGACGCAGCAGGGCCAGGTCGGCGCGGCGTTCGCGCAGGGCACTCCAGAGCGCGATGAAGACGCTCAGGCCCGCGCTGAGCAGCAGCACGGCCGCAAAACCGCGCAGCACATCGGTTCCCACACCCACCATACGCAGCAGGCGCGTGATCTCCAGCGCGGGGGCTGCCGCCTGCAGGCCCGTGGCCTCGTTGACGTAACGCGGGAAGGTCACGGCCGCCAGCGGGCTGCGATAACGCACCAGGGCCAGGGTGATCTCGCGTTCTTCCTCCAGCTCACGGCGGGACTCTTCGTCGTCCGCCTGTTCGTGTTCGTGCAGCAGCCAGACGGATTCGGTGGCAGTGAGAACCAGGCGGTCCAGCACGCAGGCGCAGGGTGCCAGCACGCCGCTCACGGTGTAGGGCTGGCCTTCGTGGGCCGAGCCGCCCTCGCCCAGGCCATGGGCGCCGGCGAACTGTGCGCCGGCTTGCAGGCCCGCGGCACGCGCCACCTGGGCGCCGAGCACGGCCTCCAGCGGCTGCGCCCACCAGCGCCCCTGGGCCAGCTGCGCGCCGTAGTGCGCGGGATAAGCGCTTGTGGTGCCGACGATGCGATAGCCCCGGTAGCTGTCGCCCAGGCTCAGCGGAATGAGCTGGGCCACGCGCGCATCACGCGCCAGGGCCTGGGCCTCGCGCAGCGGGATGTTGCCCGGCGGCACGTCGATGTGGAAGACGCCTGAGAGGATGAGCTGCAGCGGGCTGCCCTTGGCGCCGACAACGGCGTCGATGCCCGCGAGGTCGCGCTCAAACGCGCGGTCCAGCTGGGTGCGCACCAGCAGCACCAGGGTGATGGCGGCCAGGCCCAGGCTGAGCAGCAACAGGTTGTGGGCACTGGCCAAGGGCCGTGCCCAGAGGTAGCGCCAGGACAGGGATAGGGTCTTCATGCCACGGCTTCCTGAGCATCGAGGTCCAGCACCCGGGCCTGCGGCAGCGCGATGCGCACCCGCGCATCGTGGGTGGCGATCACCAGGGTCGCGCCGCAGCTTTCGGCACTGGCCTGCAAGAGGGTCAGGGCATCACGCGCGGCTATGTCGTCCAGGCTGGCCGTGGGTTCATCGGCAAGAAGAATCTTGGGCTGCAGCAGCACGGCCCGCGCCAGAGCCACACGCTGGGCCTGCCCGCCCGAGAGCGTGGATGGCCTGCGGGCGGCGAGTTCAGCGACACCCAGGGCCCGCAGAGCCGAGGTGATGGCCACGCTGTCCACGGGCAGGCCGGCGGCGTAATAGACAAGTTCCAGATTGCCGGCCACCGAAAGCGCCTCGCTGAGGTGCAACTTCTGCGGCAGGAAACCGATGTGGCGGGCGCGCCAGGCGTCCCGCTGCACGGGGCTGAGCGCGCCCAGGGACTGGCTGGCCACGACGATCTCGCCCGCGGCCGGCGCCATGAGCCCGGCCGCCAGGGCCAGCCAGCTGGACTTGCCGCGGCCCGAACGGCCGCGCAAGAGCAGGGTCTCGCCCTGGGCCAGGGCCAGGTCGGGAAAACTTAAGTGCTGACCGCCCGGGTACTGGCAGGCCAGACCCTGGGTTTCGATCACGCGTTCGCCCCCGGCTTGAGCAGGTCGGCAAACTGCTTG
>CAUPRZ010000369.1:0-3060 GCA_963513855.1 uncultured Hylemonella sp. | reverse complement strand
GTGGCCATCCTCGGTGGCATCACCAGCGCCTGGGGCGTGATGATTGCCGGGCTCATCTTTGGTCTGGTGGAAGCCACCATCACCTCGACCCTGGGTTCGGGCTACACGCAGATCCTGACGTTCGCGTTGGTGATCGCAGCCCTGGCCTGGCGGCCCAACGGTCTGTTCGGCCGGGCAGAGGTGAAGAAGGTATGAACATGAAGAACAAGAATGGCGCCCTGCTCGGCCTGGGTTCGCCGCTGCAGATTCTGGCGCTGATGGTCGTGCTGGGCCTGGGGGCCGGGCTGGCGCTCTCGCTCAACGGATACTGGGTCTTTGTGCTGGCCCAGGTGGCCTTGCTGGCCATCGTGGGGGTGGGCCTCAATGTGCTCATCGGGCTCACGGGCCAGATGTCGTTTGGTCACGTGGGTTTTTACGCCATCGGTGCCTACACGGTGGCCATCCTGACCAGCAAGGCGGGTTTCAGCTTCTGGCTGGCCTGGCCTATCGCGGCCGTGCTCGGTGCGGCCTGTGGCGCACTGCTGGCCTTGCCGGCGCTGCGTGTGAAGGGGCCGTACCTCGCGATGATCACCATCGCCTTCGGTTTTATCGTCGAACACGGCATCGTCGAGGCCGGCGCCTTGACCGGCGGACAGAACGGCATCATGGGCATCACCGGCCCGACGCTGGGCAGCCTGGCCCAGGGGGAACGTGCCATGGCCCTGCTGGCCATCGTGGCGGCTGGTGTGGCACTGGCCCTGTATGCCTGGTTGTCGCGCGGCACCTGGGGTGCCGCCATGCGCGCGGTGCGTGATGCCGAGACGGCTTCCGAATCCATCGGCCTGAACCCGCTGGCCATCAAGACCGTGGCCTTTGCCGTGTCCGCCCTGTGCGCGGCTGCGGCGGGTGCGCTGTTTGCGCCGCTCTCGGGGTTTGTGACGCCGCACACCTTCGGTTTTATCCAGTCGATTCTGTTTGTGCTGGTCGTCATGCTCGGCGGCGCCGGTTCGGTGGCCGGCCCCCTGGTGGGCGCGGTCATTGTGGGACTGCTGCCCGAGCTGCTGGCCGGCATGGAGGAATACCGCCTGCTGTTTTTTGGTGTGCTGCTGCTGGTGGTGCTCTGGGTGGCACCTGACGGTGTGGCCGGCTTGGTGCGTCGCCTGAAGCTGCGCCTTTGGCCCACTGCCTTGGTGGCGCCCGCAGCTACCAGCGCCGCGACGCTGAGTCTGCCGGCACGCGCGCGCCAGCCGCTGGCGGCCCAGGGCCTGACCATGCAGTTCGGTGGCGTGCGCGCCGTGTCCGATCTGCACTTCAGTGCGCCGGCTGCGGCCGTGACCAGCCTGATCGGCCCCAATGGCGCGGGCAAGTCCACGGCGCTCAATATGCTGGGTGGTTTCTACCTGCCCACGGCCGGCGCTTTTGCGCTGGGCGATGTTGCGTTGACCGGGCAGAGCGCCATGCAGATCGCGCGCCGGGGTGTGGCACGTACTTACCAGACCTCACAGCTCTTCGGAACCTTGAGCGTTCTGGACAACGTGGTGCTGGCCATGCACCGCGGTCGCCTGGGCCCCTTGCTGGGTGCGGCGGGCCGGCTGGATGCGGCGCTGACCACCAGAGCCCGCGAGCTGATCGCTTACTGCGGCTACACGGGTCACCCGGACACGCTGGCGGCCGATCTGCCGCATGTGGACCGGCGCCTGGTGGAGATTGCGCGTGCCCTGGCCAGCGACCCCGAAGCCCTGCTACTGGACGAACCTGCGGCTGGCCTCTCGCGTGAAGACAAGGAACGCCTGGGCACGCTGCTACGTCGTATTGCCGACGCGGGCGTGACCGTGCTGCTGGTGGAACATGACATGACCCTGGTGATGGGCATCAGCGACCAGGTGGTGGTGCTCGACGCGGGCGTGCGCCTGGCCGTGGGCACGCCCACCGAGGTGCAGGCCAACCCGGCGGTGCAGCAGGCCTATCTGGGCGAGTCCCTGGAGGGCAGTGGGCCCCGTGCGGCGGACACGACAGAGCGCCCCGAGATGCTGGGTGTGGGTTCTCTGGTCGCTGGTTACGGTGCCGAGCCCGTGCTGCACGGCATCAATCTGCAGGTGCGCCAGGGTGAGGTGGTGGCCCTGCTGGGTGCCAATGGTGCGGGCAAGTCCACGTTGATGAAGGCGCTCGCGGGCCTGCACCGGCCTGTGCAGGGCGGCATCCATCTGGAAGGCCGCGAACTCAAGAACATGGGCGCCGAGCAGGTGGTGGCCCAGGGTGTGGTGCTGGTGCCCGAGGGGCGCCAGGTCTTCCCCGAACTCAGCGTGCTGGACAACATTCGCCTCGGTGCCTTCCTGCAGCCCGCCGATCGGGACGCGCGGGTGGAGGAACAGCTGCAGCGTTTCCCGCGCCTGCGTGAACGCCTGCACCAGCGTGCCGGCCTGCTTTCGGGCGGTGAACAGCAGATGCTGGCGATTGCGCGCGCGCTGATGTCCAGGCCCCGCATCCTCTTGCTCGATGAACCTTCTCTGGGCCTGGCGCCCAAGATCATTGCCGAACTCTTTGCCGCGCTGGACCAGTTGCGCCGCGAGGGCATGACCCTGCTGCTGGTGGACCAGATGGCCGGCCTGGCCCTGGCCCTGGCCGACCGGGCCTATGTGATCGAGGGCGGGCGCATCGTGGCCCAGGGCACGGCGGCGCAGATCGCGGCCGATGGTGCTTTGGCCCAGGCCTATCTGGGCGAGACGGCTGAATCGGCGAAACTCGCGGCGTAAAGGAGCCCCCATGGACATCAATCTGCCCGAAGTGTTGGCCGAAGTGCAGGCCGCCTTCGCCCGTTACGAAGACGCGCTGGTGCACAACAAGGTGGAGGTGCTGGACGAGCTGTTCTGGGACAGCCCGCACACCCTGCGCTACGGTGCCACCGAGAACCTCTACGGCGCCAAGGCCATCCAGGCTTTCCGCGCGGGTCGTCCCTCGACCGGCCTGATGCGCGAGATATTCAACACGGTGATCACCAGCTACGGCCGCGACTTCGCGACGGCCAACACCGAGTTCCGCCGTGTGGGCAGCACGGCCACGGGGCGCCAGAGCCAGACCTGG
>CAUPRZ010000368.1:0-3075 GCA_963513855.1 uncultured Hylemonella sp. | reverse complement strand
TGTGGCGCCTGGCAGGCGGTACGCGCTTCTGAGCTTCAGGTCTGGCCCACCCCGATGGGCGCCGGTGCTCGCATCACGATGCGCGTGAACAGGCGGTCATAGACGGGATCGCGTGGATGCCTGCCCGTCAGCGGATCGTTGTTGCTGACAAAAGCAGCGTCCAGCAAAGCCCAGTCCTGGGGGCTGAGCACCTTCTGGGCCTCGGGCAACACGGCGGTTTCTTCCAGCTTCATGTGTTCCAGGTAGAAATCCAGATAACGCAAGGTCGCCAGTTCAAAAACGCTGCGACGCGACTCGCCCAACAGATCCCAGGCCAGCAGCAGGTGCTGCAACTCACGCACTGCGGCTTCACCATGGGCATGGTCACGCTCCAGCCGATCCAGCGTGTCCTTGAGCTGCGGGGCACGTGCCAAGACCCGTGGAAACAGCAATTCGCTTTCCTTGGGGTGGTGCAGACGCTCGGGAAACTCGTCGATGTAGAAGAGCATGGCGCGCAGCACGTCGAAGAAGGATTCGGGTGTATCGCCGGGGCCGCGCTGGATCATCAAACGCAGCGACTGCAGCATGGCCGCCAGGGCGGCATGCTCCTCATGGATGATGCGTATGCTTTCGTGAGCCATGACCAACCTCCTGTTCGGGATGGTTTGCAGCTTGGCATGGCCCGCCGCCGCCCGTCTTGACGGGCATCAAGCTTTAAGCGGTCAGGGACGGATCAGCTCAGCCGCAATTGGCCGGCACGACCACCGCGCTCTTCCAGCTGGAACTGGCGCACGATGCTGGCCAGGCGGTCGGCCTGCTCGCGCATGGACTGGGCCGCGGCGGCCGACTCCTCGACCAGGGCGGCGTTCTGCTGCGTCATGCGGTCGATCTCCTGCACCGACGAATTGACATCGCCGATGCCGGTGGACTGGCTGTTGGCCGCCACCGTGATCTCGCCGATGATGTCGCGCACGCGCTGCACACCGGCCACGATCTCTTGCATCACGCCACCGGCTTCTTCAACCTGGCGCACACCGCCGTCCACCGCTGTCACGCTGGCACCGATCAGGGCCTTGATCTCCTTGGCGGCCTCGGCGCTACGGCCCGCCAGCGAGCGCACCTCGCTGGCCACCACGGCAAAACCACGGCCCTGCTCGCCAGCCCGCGCGGCTTCCACGGCCGCATTCAGCGCCAGGATATTGGTCTGGAAGGCGATGCCGTCGATCACGCCGATGATGTCGTTGATCTTGCGGCTGGACGCCGAGATGCTGTGCATGCTGGTCACCGCCTGCGTCACCACCGAGCCCCCGCGCTGCGCGGCCTGCGAGGCCGTGGCCACCAGCTGGTTGGCCGTTTGCGCCGAGCCGGCGGTCTGCTGCACATTGCTGCTGAGCGCACCGATGGCGCTGACCGTCTGCTGCACATTGCCTGCTGTCTGCTCGGTACGGTTGGACAGGTCCTGGTTGCCGGTGGCAATCTCGCTGCTGGCCGTGGCGATGCTCTCGCCGGCTTCGCGCAGCTGGCCCACCATGCCGGCCAGGCTGTCGCGCATCTGCTCCAGCGCACGCTGCAGGTCGGCCACCTCGTCGTTGCCCTCCACCTGCATACGCTGCGACAGGTCACTGCTGGCTATGGCCTGGGCCAGCTGGCGCGCCTGCTCCAGCGGGCGGCAGATGGCCTGCATATTGAGCAGGGTCAGCGGCACCACGATGGCCAGGGCCAGCACCACCAGACCGGCAAAGATGAAGAGCATGCGATCCAGCATGGCGTTGCGGCTGGCGTTGGAGGCCTCGGCCTCGGCACGCACACCCTCATCGATTTGGGTCAACAACTTGTCGGCCTCTTCGAACTCGGCCACGGCACGCCCGCTCATGCGGTTGGCAATGGTGGCCGTCTCGTATGCACTGTCCTCGAGCTGGCGGGCAATACCGCCGAACATATTGCGATAGCTCTTGAGATGTTCGCCCGCCTTCTGCAGCTGAGGCCGACGCTCCTCCGAGAGGGCGGAGGACAGCTCGCTCACCCGGCCCTCGATCTTCTGCATGTCCTTTTCCCAGCTCGCGCGGATCTGGCGGATCTGCTCGGGCTTCTCGTACTGGATGATCATGTCCTTCTCATGGCGACGCACCTGGGCCATGTCGAAGCGCAGGCCGGCCACACGGTCCACCACAGCCATGGACTCGTCGATGACCTCGGCGCTGAGCTGGTGGATACGGAACATGCCGAACATGCCGGCACCGCCCACCAGGAGCAGCAAGGCCAGCACGACGGCGATGGCGCCGATCATGCGGAAACGGACGGTGAACCGGCGCATGAGCGCAAACAGCTGGGTACCCATGAGAGACACTCCTCCTGAAAGACGGGACCCGTACGGGCCTTAATCTTGGGATTCTAGAGGGGCGTCTACTTATGCTGCGGCGGTAATACCACGTAGATGCGGGGCTGTTCAGGGTTTCGTCAACCGTCGCAACACGGCTCAGGGCCGCCAGCGCCGCAGCAGCAGGGCGTTGGCCATGACACTGACCGAACTCAGAGCCATGGCCGCCCCGGCGATCACCGGACTCAGATAACCCAGGGCCGCCAGCGGGATGCCCGCCACGTTGTAGATAAAAGCCCAGAACAGGTTCTGGCGGATCTTGGCCACCGTGCGGCCCGAGATCGAGAGGGCCCCCGCCACCAGCAGCGGGTCGCCACGCATCAAGGTGATGCCGGCCGCGTGCATCGCCACGTCCGTGCCGTTACCCATGGCCAAGCCCACATCGGCCGAGGCCAGGGCCGGCGCGTCGTTGACGCCATCGCCCTCCATGGCCACGACATGTCCATTCTGTTTCAGTTCGATGACACGGGCCGCCTTGTCCCCGGGCAAGACCTCGGCCAACACCTCGCCTTCCTCGGGCCGCAGGCCCAGGCGCCGTGCCATGGCTTCCGCCGCGCCACGGTTGTCGCCCGAGATCATCACGGTGCGGATGCCCCGCGCGCGCAGGGCGGCCAGGGACTGCAGGCTGGCGGTGTAGTCGCCTGCCTCGAACTGGGCCTGCGCCACCGGTGCGGCTTGCTGCATGGCGGCGAACAGGGCGTGCTCGGCGCTCTCTTGGA
>CAUPRZ010000367.1:0-3089 GCA_963513855.1 uncultured Hylemonella sp. | reverse complement strand
TTCCAGTTCGTAAAGCAGTTGCGCGGTGCAGGTGAGGCGATCCACGCGCCCGCCGCTGCCGGCCAGCTTGGTGATGACGGCCTGGCCATCGGCCTGCACCTCGGCCAGCGGGAAGCCCACGTCTTCGAGGCGCGGAATGTCGATGCGGCCCGGGTCGGCGATGTAACCACCGCTGACCTGGGCCGCGCACTCCAGCAGGTGGCCGATCACGATGCCCTGCCCAAGCAAGGGCCAGTCGTCGGCACGCCAGCCATAGTGCTGCATGAGCGGGGCGAGAAACAGGGCCGGGTCGGCCACGCGCCCGGTGACCACCACGTCGGCACCGGACTGCAGGGCCGGCAGCAGGGCATCGGCCCCCAGGTAGGCATTGGCCGAAATCAGCCGGCCATCCAGGCTGCGCACCGTCTGGTCCGTATCGAGCAGGGGCACCTCATGCGCCTGCATCCAGGGCAACACGTCGTCGCCCAGCACCACGGCCACGCGCAGGCGCGGCAGCCCCAGCTCGCGCGCCACCTGCAGCACGGCCTGGCCGGCAGCCAGCGGATGGGCCGCGCCCATATTGGTGACGATGCGTGTGCCCTGGCGCAGGCAGGCCGGCAGCACGGCATGCATGCGCTCCTGGAGCAGGGGGTCGTAGCCGCGTTGCGGGTCCTGGCTGCGCCTCAGCTGGGCCAGCGCAATGGTGCGTTCGGCCAGGCATTCGAAGACCAGCACGTCGAGTTCGCCACGCTCGGCCAGATCCTGGGCCGGGTCGATGCGGTCGCCCGAATAGCCGGCGCCCGATCCGATGCGGAAGGCTTTCATGCGGATGATTATTTCATCGGCTGTCACATCGCCAGCGCGGGAATACCCGAGCCGTGGGAAAATCCTGCTCCCTCACTTGGAACTTGGAACGGGCCCGTCCAGCCCTCAAGCACATGCCTCACGTCCCAGGCGCCCCGCGCGCCCACACCCTCAGCGACTTCGACTTCGAGCTCCCGCCCGAGCTCATCGCCCAGCACCCGGCCACCGAACGCAGCGCCTCGCACCTGCTCGACGGCCGCGCCGCCACCCCGGTGGACCGCATCTTTCGTGAACTACCGGGGCTGTTGTTGCCCGGTGACCTGCTGGTCTTCAACGACACCAAGGTGGTGAAAGCGCGCCTGTTTGGCGAGAAGCCCACGGGCGGCAAGCTGGAGCTGTTGATTGAACGTGTGCTGACCGGCCACGAAGTCGTAGCCCACATGAAGGTCAGCAAACGGCCGGCCGTGGGCACCCTGTTGCAAATGACGGGGGGCTACACGGCCGAGCTGCTGGGCCGCTGGCCGGATGAAGAGGGGCAACTTTTCCGCCTGCGTTTCAGCGATGAGCCGCACCAGTTGATGGAGCAGCACGGCCACGTGCCACTCCCTCCCTATATTGAACATGGCGACAGCGCCGAAGACGTGGCCCGTTACCAGACCGTCTTCGCCGCCAAACCCGGCGCCGCCGCTGCGCCCACCGCCGCCCTGCACTTCGACGAGAGCGTGCTGGCGGCGCTGGAAGCGCGCGGCATCCAGCGCGCCAGCGTCACCCTGCACGTGGGCGCCGGCACCTTCTCACCCGTGAAGACCGAGAACCTGGCCGAACACCGCATGCACCGCGAGTGGTACGAAGTACCCGCCGCCACGCAGCAGGCCATTGCCGAAACCAAAGCCAGGGGTGGCCGCATTGTGGCCGTGGGCACCACCACCATCCGCACGCTCGAATCCTGGGCCCAGACAGGCCAGGCCAGCGGCGACACCGAAATCTTCATCACCCCTGGCTTTGAGTTCCAGGTGGTCGACCTGCTGGTCACCAACTTCCATCTGCCGAAGTCCACCCTCATGATGCTCGTCAGCGCCTTTGCGGGCTACGAACACATCATGGGTCTGTACCGGCATGCGATCCGCGAGCACTACCGCTTCTTCAGTTATGGCGATGCCATGCTGCTGGAGCGGGTGCATCCGGTTCAAACCTGAACCATCAGACCGCGATGGCTTCGCCAGCCGTGACCGGCTTCGTATGGCGGAAGAAATTGCCGGGGTCGTATTGCTGCTTCAGTGCCGCAAGTTTGTCCAGGTTGGCCTTGCCATACGCGGCTGCTATGCGGTCCGCCCCCTCCTCTTCGGTCAGGAAGTTGATGTAGGTGCCCCCCGTCGAACAGGGTCGCATGGCTTCGAAGCAGGCGCGGGCCCACTGCATGTGGGTGTCATCCTCCCCGGGCTTCTCCCAGGATGCCGCAATGTTCAGGACATAGGCCGCGTCACGATTGCCCACGGGGGAATGCCCGGCCGGCAACTCGCCCAAGGCCCCCTGGATCTGGAACAGCAGGATGGCCGAATGGGGTGACTGGATGCGGCTCGCATGTTCCACGGCGATGTCTATGGTTTGTTGCTCGATGCCGGCCAGGTAGTGGGACTTCCAGTAATAACGCCGGCCCTTGGGCTGCGTGCCATCCAGCATGGATTGCATTTGCACATAGGGCCGACGCGTCACGATGTCGGCCACGGGTTTCCCGATGGCACGCAGCGTCTTCATGAGGGCTTCACCCTCTTCAACCTTGCCGGTATGGCACACGAAGATGGCCACGATGGGCTTGCCATGCACCTCCTTGGGCAACCAGGGCGCCGGCGGTGCAATGCGCAGCGCGGCCACACTGGTCAGTTCGCGTGGGGCTGCAGCGCTGAAGGCCCGATAGGCCTGGAGCACCTCCTGGGCCTTGTCGCCCGTCCAGGCAATCGCACCTCCGAGGATTTCGGGGCCAACAGGAAAGAGCTGGTATTCAAAGGACGTGACGATGCCGAAATTGCCGCCGCCGCCCCGCAAGGCCCAGAACAGGTCTTTGTTTTCGTCCGCCGAGGCCCGCAACACCGTGCCGTCGGCGCTGACCACTTCCATCGACACCAGGTTGTCGCAAGTCCAGCCATGGCGGCGAGTCAGGTAGCCAAACCCGCCACCCACCGTGAGGCCCGCGATCCCCGTGGCCGAGACAAAACCCAGCACCGCTGCGAGCCCGTGCAATTGCGTTTCGCGGTCCACATCCCCCAGCGTGCAACCCGCCTGAGCGCGTGCCCTGCGGTTCACCGGAT
>CAUPRZ010000366.1:0-3098 GCA_963513855.1 uncultured Hylemonella sp. | reverse complement strand
GGAGCAGCTAGTGTAGCGGCGGCCCCAGGCGCCGCAGGGCCCGGGACTTGAGGCAGCGCAAGAACCGGCGCCCAGGATGTGCGGCGTTCAAGCTCCCAGCAAGGCCAGATCCGACGCCTCCAGCCAACGCCACTGGCCCGGCGCCAGATCCGGCGGCAGGCCCAGCCCCCCGATGCGCGAGCGATGCAGGGCCTCCACCCGGTTGCCGGCCGCCGCCACCATGCGCTTGACCTGGTGGTACTTGCCGCCCGTCAGGGTCAGGCGCAGATGCAGGGGGTCCTCCAGCTCACAGGCGGCGGCATGCACCGGCCGGGGGTCGTCATCCAGCACCACCCCCGCCAGCAGCTTGGCGCACAGGGCCGCATCCGCCGGATGTTTGAGCGTGACCTCGTAGACCTTGGGCACATCGTGTTTCGGCGAGGCCAGGCGATGGATGAGCTTGCCGTCGTCGGTCAGCAGCAGCAGGCCCGTGGTGTCCTGGTCCAGGCGGCCAACGGCCTGCACGCCCTGCACCGCCCCCTTGTTGGGGCGCTGGCGCAGCGGCGCCGGAAGCAGGGTGTAGACGCTGGGCCAGGCCGAGGGCTTCTGGGAGCACTCAATGCCGGCCGGCTTGTGCAGCATGATGCAGGCACGCACATGGCAGACCCAGTCCAGCCCCTGCACGCGCAGGCGCAGGCCTTCGGGCTCGAAACCGGCGCTGCTATCGGTGCAGGCCTGCAAACCGGCGTCGGGAGCGTTCTGGACCAGTACATGGCCCTGCTGGATCAGCCCCGCGCAAACCCGGCGGGTGCCAAAACCCTGGTCAAAAAGGATGTCCTGAAGTTGCATGGCATGATTGTCATGGCGCGGCAGACCCGCGCCGGGCTCCCATGAATATGGGGTTTAAGCCACTTGGGCTCGTAATCCGGCCCGTTTTTGTGCAAAAGTTCATCCTGCAGCCTTTTCGTCCTGCGCCAAGCGCGCGTTTTTGGTTCAGGATGGGAGCTAGGAAGCTTACTTTGACCATAAAAAACCGACGCTTATGAACGGGTACACAGGGTGGATGATAGTCGCAGGCCTGATGGCCGTGAGCGGAGCACTGGGTGCCTACGCTTACGCCATACACCTGAAAAAACAGGATCTGGCCAAGCGGCGCATCCCGCGCAAATGGCCGCTGACCGTACGTGCCATGGCTAACAGCCGTGAGAAACTGGTCTGGCGCTGGATGATGCGCGCCTTCTCGGACCATCACATCATGCTCAAGCTGCCCGTGACGCGCTTCACCATGCCCCAGGTCAAGGAAGAAGGCCAGCACTGGTTCCAGATCCTCGGTGGCGTGTACTGCACCTTCACCGTCTGCAATGCCGATGGCCATGTGGTCGGCTGTGTCGACGTACCGGGTCCGCAAGGCCTGTCCCTGAGCAACCAGACCCTCAAGCACACCCTGCTCTCCCAGTGCAATGTGCGCTACTGGGTGGTGGATCCGGACCATCTGCCCAGCCTGAGCACCATCCGCGCCGCCTTTCTGGGCGATCAGGCCGTGCTCAAGGAAGATCTGGAGCGCGTGCGCACCGAGACCGAGTTCAACCAGACCCGCGCCAACCTCAAGGCCGCACTCACGCGCCAGCGCGGCAACCAGCCCGCCACGAGCGAATTCGCCCGCCTGGACGCCATCCTGTCTGCCGACCCGCACAGCCACGAGGCCTACGACAGCCATCTCTCCACGACTTGGAAGCACGACTCCTTCGTCGCCCCGCTGGACAGTCGTATGGGTGAACTCACCGAAGGCCGCTGAGTCCGCCCGGGCACACGGCAGGCAACCACACGCGAGGCCTCAGGCCGCCATCAGCAGGGGCAGGAGTTCGCCCGGCGCATTGATCGTGGCGTGCGCCCCCCAACTGCTCACATCGCCCTTGGCACCCAGGTAGCCGTAGGTGGCGGCCACCGTGCCCATGCCGGCCGCCAGGCCGGCCACGATATCGCGCTCATCGTCACCCACGTAGAGACAACGCTGCGGCGCCAGGCCCAGGCGGCGAGCCGCCTCCAGCAAAGGCGCCGGGTGCGGTTTGGGATGCGGCGTAGTGTCCCCGCCCACAATGGCGCCCGCGCTGGTAAAAAGAGGCATGGCCCCGGTCAGCGGCAAGGTGAAACGCTCGATCTTGTTGGTCACCACACCCCAGTTCAGTCCACGCTGCAGCAACTGGACGATCAGTTCGGGGATGCCTTCGAAGGCATAGGTGCGCGCCGTCATGCAGCGCTCGTAGTTCGCCATGAACTCTTCACGCAGATCGGTGTAGCCCGGGTCCTCGGGCGTGAGACCGAAGGCTATGCCGATCATGCCGCGCGCACCGGCACCCGCCATGGGGCGGTAACGCTCCAGCGGCAACGGCGACAGGCCGCGGGCTGTGCGCATCTGGTCGGCGGCCGCGCCGAGGTCGGGGGCGCTGTCTATCAGGGTGCCGTCCAGGTCGAAGAGGACGGCGGCTATGCCGGCAAAACGTGTCATCAGCCCCCCACCTTGCGCGTGGCGATCAGGTAGTTGACGCTGGTGTCGGCGCTGAGCCAATAACGACGTGTCAGCGGGTTGTATTCCATGCCGCGTGCACCAGCCAGGTCCAGCCCGGCTTCACGACAGTAGCGCGCCAGTTCGCTGGGGCGGATCATCTTGGCGTATTCGTGCGTGCCGCGCGGCAGCATGTTCAGCAGGTACTCGGCGCCAACGATGGCGAAGAGGAAGGACTTGGGGTTGCGGTTGATGGTGGAGAAAAACACCCAGCCCCCGGGCTTGACCAGGGTGGCACAGGCCCGCACCACAGAGGCCGGATCGGGCACGTGCTCCAGCATCTCCATGCAGGTCACCACATCGAAGCTGGCCGGCCGCTCGGCCGCCAGCGCCTCGGCGCTGATCTCCCGGTAATCCACCTCCGGGGTGCCGGCTTCCAGCGCATGCAGCTGCGCCACCTTGAGGGCCTTAGTCGAAAGGTCGATGCCCGTCACACGGGCGCCCTTACGCGCCATGGAATCCGACAGGATGCCGCCACCGCAACCCACGTCCAGCACCTGCTGGCCGGCCAGCGGCGCCAAACCGTTGATCCAGTCCAGGCGCCGGGGGTTGAGCT
>CAUPRZ010000365.1:0-3103 GCA_963513855.1 uncultured Hylemonella sp. | reverse complement strand
TGCCGTTGAGCAGCAGGGTGTCGCCGGGCTTCCAGCTCGCCACTTCTTCCTTGGTGAGCTGGTCCAGATTCACGCGCTTGCTTTTCTGGGTGTCGGGCATCCAGTTCACATTGGGCCAGAGGTCCAGGCTGGGCGGGTCCAGATAGACCGGGCCCGAACCGTCCATGACAAAGTGCGCGTGACGCGTAGCGGCACAGTTGGGGATCATGGCCACGGGCTTGCTGGCCGCGTGGGTGGGGTACATCTTGATCTTCACGTCCAGCACCGTGGTCAGGCCACCCAGGCCCTGGGCACCGATGCCTAGCGCGTTGACCTTCTCATAGAGTTCCAGGCGCAGTTCTTCAACCTGATCAAGCTTTTCGCCCTTGGATGCTTTGGCCTGCAACTCGTACATGTCGAGGTCGTCCATCAGGCTTTCCTTGGCCATGAGCACGGCCTTCTCGGCCGTGCCGCCGATGCCGATGCCCAGCATGCCGGGCGGACACCAGCCCGCGCCCATGGTGGGCACGGTCTTGAGTACCCAGTCCACGAGGGAATCGCTGGGGTTCATCATGACCATCTTGGACTTGTTCTCGGAGCCGCCGCCCTTGGCCGCGACGGTGACTTCCACCGTGTCACCGGCCACGATCTCGGTGAAGATGACCGCGGGCGTGTTGTCCTTGGTGTTCTTGCGGGCGAAGTGCGGGTCGGCCAGCACGCTGGCGCGCAGCATATTGTCCGGGTGGTTGTAGGCACGGCGCACGCCCTCGTTGACGGCGTCTTCCAGGCCGCCGGTGAAACCTTCCCAGCGCACGTTCATGCCGACCTTGAGGAAGACGTTCACGATGCCCGTGTCCTGGCAGATCGGGCGGTGGCCCACTGCGCTCATCTTGCTGTTGGTCAGGATCTGCGCAATCGCGTCCTTGGCGGCCGGGCTCTGCTCGCGCGTATAGGCGCGGGCCAGGTGGGTGATGTAGTCGGCCGGGTGGTAGTAGCTGATGTACTGCAGCGCGGCGGCGATGGATTCGATCAGATCGGCTTGCTTGATGCTGGTGCTCATGGTGTACGCCCGGGGGCAGGGAGGACAAAGATGGGATTTTCGCAGAATTGCATGCCCGGGTCCCGGCCCCACCCCTGTCGCTCGCTCAAGGCCAGGTGAGCGTCAGGAGCGCATGCAGCCGGGGGCGCTGCAAATCGGCTTCGAGGTCCTGGTTCCGTAGCGG
The DNA here is from genome assembly GCA_963513855.1 of uncultured Hylemonella sp. GTDB lineage: Bacteria > Pseudomonadota > Gammaproteobacteria > Burkholderiales > Burkholderiaceae_C > Hylemonella. The sequence goes on along the minus strand of CAUPRZ010000365.1, from coordinate 1,901 downwards.
CCAACCCAGGGTCAGGCGGGCCTGTGCATATCGTGTCCAGTTCACGAGCAGGCCGGTGCCCACGCTGGTCAGAAAGTCCTGGCGGGTGATGTCCTTCTGGGGTTCGGGTCGGTAGGGGAAAGCCGCGCCATGGTCGATAAAGGCCAGGCCCGAGATCTGGGACGCGCTGCTTTCTGCGATGTACAGGGTCCTGCGCAATTCGGCGCTGAGCAGATAACCGCTGCGGCCGGTCAGCAGGCCTTCGGAATAACCCCGCACGCTGACGCTGCCGCCGGCCTGGAACTGTTCCGCCGAAGGCAGCAGGCTGGTGGGGCTGTATTGCGTGTTCGCGCGCAGGAGCCACTGCGTTTTGGGGTCGAGCAGGTACAACCAGGCTGCGTTGGCACGCCAGACCACGTAATTTCCCTTGTCGCCCCCTGTCTTGCTGCCCAGGCTCAGGTTCGCGTCCAGGGTGCGGCTGAGGGTGGGACTGAAATGGTCCTGACTGATCCCCGAGGTGAGGCTGAGCAGGTCGGTGCTGGTCTGGGTGAAACCGCCGAAGGTGCTGGTACTGTTCTTGTACGACAGCCGCCAGTAGTTGCGCAACACATGCTGTGTGTCGACAGACAGGGGGCGGCTCATCTGGGCGGCCAGACCATGGGCCGAACCACCGATGTCCAACACCTTATAAGGGCCGTCGATGACCTTGATGCGGTCGGCGTTCAGGTTCAGGTCGAGCCGCCAGTCGTTGCGCGGCAATGCCAAGCCGTAGCCCACGGCTACGCTGCTGCTGCCTTTGGAGCCCATGGCAGAGATCAGCAAGGTGTCGTCGTAGCCAGCCAGGCCATACCACTGGGCGCTCAGGCCCAGGCGATTCTCACCCACGGTGCTGCGGCCGGCATTGTCGACTGTGGCAGAAAAGCGTTGCGGCTGGGGTTCCTGGGCCAGCAGTTCCACGTCCGTCGTGCCCGGGGTGCGCCCGGCCTTCACACTGGCACTCAGCCGCGACTGATTTAGCTGGTTGTAACGTTGCAGGTCGCTTTCCAGTTCGGACACCGCCAGCAGGGTCTCCTCCTTCATGCGCAGGCGATGGCGCACAAATTCCGGGTCCAGTGACGGGGCGCTTACCTTGACCGATCCCACCCGGGCCTCGATCAGGCGCAGCTGGACCACACCATCGCGTACATCCTGCGACGGCAGCACGGCGCGCGCCGTGGGCATGCCTTTGCTGTCGTAGAGGCTGTTAAGGGCGGCCGTGGCCTGATACAGCTCGGCCAGGCTCAGTGTGCGGCCCTCGAAGGGCGTGAGCGCGCCGCGTATCTCTGCCTCGCTCAGGATGGCCGAATTGGGTGTGACCACGATGCGTCGCACCACGATATTGCGTTCCCGTGCGGCCACCTCGGGTGGCAAGGGTGACGGCTCCTGGCTGGGGATGGCCTCGTAGGGGGTGTTGGCCGAACGCGCATCGATGTCGAACATCTCCAGCACATCCGGATTGGGCGGTGGCTGTTGCAGGCGCTGTTCCTGGCGCAGGCGCTCCAGCTGCAGGCGCTCCAGCCGTTGCTGCTGGCCGATCTGGCGCGCGGCTTCGGCGGCGGCGTCGGTCGGAACCTGGGCCTGGGCCGGCCAGCCCGCGAGTGTCAGGGCCAGCGCGGCCAGGAGGAGGGAGGCGGGATGCAGATGCTGTCTCGTCACAGTTCGCCTTCCAGCTCTTCAAGGTTGAACTGGACGGGACTGCGCGCCCCAGTGCTCCCATTGTTGCCGCCGTTACCGGAACCGCCTGATTCGTCCTCGTCCTTCTGGGCGGACGTCGACTTGGCGCCTGCCCCTGCGCTCAAGAGGTTGAAGCCGACCAGCTGCGTTGCGCTGTAGGGCAAGAGGCCCGAGACGAGACGCTGCAGGTCATAGTCAATCAGGTAGGA
>CAUPRZ010000364.1:0-3147 GCA_963513855.1 uncultured Hylemonella sp. | reverse complement strand
AGGCCAGTCGACCGGCCGCCATGGGCAGGCTCTGCAACCAGCGCACCGAGGGCTGGCCCGCCATGCCCGCCGTGGTGGCGGCTGGTGCCGGACCACCGGTACGGAAGTGGTGCACCAGGCCGCGTTCGCGGTCGCCCACATAGACGTTGCCGGCATCAAAGGCCAGGCCGGTCAGGCTCTGGAACTGTGCGCGGCCATCCCCACGCGAGCCAAACAGACCGGCCATGCGGCCCTGGGCGTCGTAACGCTGGACGGCATACCCCTCGGCGTCGGCCACCAGCACACCGTCCGGCCCCAGCTGCAGGGCCACGGGTTTGCCATTCTTGGGCAGCAGGCGCAGATGGCGGCCGTCGGCGCCGTAGACCTTGACCTGGGAGCGGTCGCTGAACAGGCCGCCCGCGTTGTCCAGCACATAGACCTGGCCCGCCGCATCCACCGCCACGGCGATGGGTTTGTCCAGCTTGAAGGGCACTTTCAGCTCGTCCAGGGACTTGTTGGCGTCGGTGATGGGCAGGGTGTAGAGGAAGACCCCGTTGTCGCCGTAGAGCTGGATGCGGCGGTTGCCGGTGTCGGCCACATAGACGATGCCGGCCGCCACCGTGATGCCCTGGGGCGAGGACAGGCCGCCCTCGCTGCTGCGGCCGCCGAACTGGCCCTTGTGTTTGCCGTCCAGGCCGTACATCACGACGCGGTTCTCGTCGCTGTCGAGCACATAGACCGTATCCTGCGTCACCGCGACCGACTCGGCCTGGCCCAGCAGCTTGCGCCCCTGCGCATCCTGCGCCTGCAGACTGAAGGCGGGCTGGCCGCTGGCGATGTCGAGCGCGTCGACCTGGCCGTTCTTGCGCGCCACAAAAAGGTGTTTGCCCCCCATGCCCAGCAGCTTGCGGCTTTCCGCGGCGGCGATGGGCCGCACGTACTCGACCCGTGCCGGGGCGGCGCTCTGCGCCAGGGCCATGCCCTGGAGCAGCAGGCCCAGAGCGGTGATGGTGATACGACGCATGATCTCTGTCCTCTGATGACCCGGCCGTCCTGCCTGCGCAGCGCCGGATGTCGCTGTCTCTCTGTTTTGTGCTTACTTCTTATTTGTCCAGCCGGTTGAACACACCATCCCAGTCCGGCCCCGCCGGCGTCACCTTGAACTGCAGACAGCGCTCTAAATATAGCCGGCTCGGAATGTCATTGGGGAACTCGGCCAGGACGTCCAGGAAAGCCCACTCGGCCTGCTCCCAGCGCTGCTGGCGGAACAGCCCCAGCGCCGCGCCGAACAGGGTTTCGAGCGGGTCTTCCTGCTTCTGCACGGCCCCGCGCAGTTCGTGGATGACCACGGGGATGTCCTTGCCCGCCACCCGCACACGGTCCAGAGGGCGAAAGCGGAAGCTGTCACGGGTGCGTAAAAAGGTCTCGTCGCCGACCACGAAGTCCACGCTGTAATACTTGGCCATGCCCTCCAGGCGCGAGGCCTGGTTGACCGTGTCGCCGATCACCGTGTATTCCATCTTGAGCCCGCGCGAACCGATGTTGCCGGCCACCACATCGCCCGTCTGCAGGCCACCGCGGATCGCGAAGGGCTCCACGCCCTGCTTCTCCCAGCGCACGGCCAGCTCGCCCATCAGCTGCTGCATGGCCAGGGCACAGGCAACAGCACGCTTGGCATGGTCAGGCTGGGGCAGGGGCGCCCCCCAGTAGGCCAGGATGCCGTCGCCCATGAACTTGTCCACCGTGCCGTCGTACTTGTGGATGAGCTGGACCATGGCCGCCAGGTATTCGTTGAGGCGTGAGACCACCACCTGCGGCCTGTGCTGCTCGCTGAAGGCCGTGAAACCCTTGATGTCGGTGAACATCACGGTCACCTCACGCGTATCGCCACCGATGCGCACCGCATCGGGGTTCTTCTCCAGCTGGCTGACCAGCTTGTTCGAGAGATAACTCGAGAACATGGCCCGCATCTCGCGCGCGTTGCGCTCGATCACCATGAAACGAAAACCACCCCCCACCAGCAGCGCGATCAGCGCCACCAGCGGCGGGTAGATCATGCTCACGAACTGCCCGCGCAGGAACATGCCATAACTCAGGGCCACATAGCCCGTGGCCAGCAGCAGCACGGCGGTGATGGCGTGCTGCAGGCGCAGGCGGGTGGTCAGGAAAAAGCTCAGACCACCCAGCAGCGCAATCATCAGCAGATCGAACAGCGCCTGCAGTCCCGTATGCTCGATGTAGCGCCCGCTGAGGATGTCGTCGGCCACCGCGGCGTGCACCTCCACCCCGGGCATGTTGGCGTCAAAGGGGGTCACCCGCATGTCGTAGACACCCAGTGCCGTCGCGCCCAGGAACAAGGTCTTGCCGCGCAGCAGCTCCGGATCCACTCGCCCCTGCACCACGTCGGCGAAGGAGTAGCGCGGGTAGTGAGCCGCTCCGCCCATGTAGTTGATCCACAGCGTGCCGTCCCGCCCCACCGGAATCTCGCGTTTGCCCACCTGCACACGGAAGGAGCCGGAACCGACCTCGTTCACCCCGAGGTTGATCATGGCGGCCCGCAAGCCCAGCGAGGGCACGACACGCCCCGCCTCCGGCCGAACCATCAGCAGGTTGCGCCGGATGACCCCGTCGTCCTCGGGCACGATGTTGATGTGGGCCACGCCCGCGGCCGCACTTTCGAGCTGCGGCAGGCTGGCCGTTCGGCCCTTGATGTTGAAGTCACGATCAAATTCGAAAGCGGTGGCCAGCACCACATTGCCCGAGCGCCGGATGGCCTCGGCCAGGGCCCGGTCCATCTCGGGCGACTCGACCTCGGGAAACAGGACGTCGAACAGCACCACTTTCGGCTTGGCCACAGCGAGCCGGTCCAGCAGGCGCACGTACTGTTCGCGACTCCAGGGAAAACGCCCGAGTTCACGGATGCTTTTGTCGTCGATCGCGATGATGGCGATGTCCGGATGCGGCGGCAGGGGCCCGCGCAGGCTCTTGAAACGCAGGTCGTAGGTGCGGGCCTCGACCCCTTCCAGAAAAGCGTTCTGCTTGTAGTACAGCAGCGTGACCAGCAGCACGGCCAGCAGGGCCAGGCCCCATGAAACCGTACGCGAGCCGCGCCCCTGCAGTATCTGCCTCAGATCCATGCCCACTCCTCCGCGCCGGTTGTTCTGTGCT
>CAUPRZ010000363.1:0-3186 GCA_963513855.1 uncultured Hylemonella sp. | reverse complement strand
TGTCTGCCTTCGATGCCGACCTGGGGCCAGGAATTTAAGGCCAGCCAGGCCAGCTTGCAGCTGGCCTTCAGTGCCTATGTGGTGGCTTTCGGGGGCATGCAGCTGGTCTTCGGCCCCTGGTCGGACCGGATTGGGCGCAAGCCCCTGCTGCTGGGCGGCATGGCCCTGGCCCTGTTGGGTTCGGTGATTGCCGCGCTGGCGCCCGACCTGTCGACCCTGGTGCTGGGCCGTGTGCTGCAGGGCGCGGGCAGCGCGGCCGGCATGTCGGTGGGCCGGGCCATGGTGCAGGACTTCTTCAGCGGCCGCGAACGCACACGCATGATGGCCTATGTGGGCATGGTCATGGGTACCTGCCCGCCGCTGGCCACGCTGCTGGGTGGCCAGGTGCATGTGGCCCTGGGCTGGCAGGCCAACTTCTGGATCACCGCACTGCTCGCTGCCCTGGCTCTGCTGGCGGGCTGGTGGCTGCTGCCGGCACGCAAGCCCGCACCGGCGAGCGAGGCGCACTGGCTGGCCGCATTGCTCGGTGCCTATGCGCGGCTGCTGCGCGAGCCGGCCTTCCTGAGTTATGTGCTCATCATGGCCATGGTCACGTCGGCCTTCTACTGCTTCCTCTCGGGCGCGCCCATCGTGCTCACGCATTACGGCGTGACACCGGACGCCATGGGCTGGTACATCATGGCGGTGCCCATTCCCTATTTCTTCGGCAATATGCTCACCAGCCGCCTGGTGCACCGCATCGGTGACCGCCGCTTGATGGTCCTGGGTCTACTCTCGGCGCTGGCGGGAGTGAGCCTCATGTTGCTGCTGGCCTATGCGGGTCTGCGCACACCCGTGGCCTTTGCGCTGCCGCTGACGCTACTGGGTCTAGGCCACGGCCTGATCGCACCGGCCGCGATCTCGGGTTCCGTGGGCCTGTTCCCCGCGCTGGCCGGCGCGGCGGCCGCCGTGGCCGGCGCCTCGCAGCAGGTGATGGGTTCCGTCGGCAGTTATGTGGTGGGCCTGCTGGCGCACGACGGCCCGGTCAACCTGGGCCTGCTGATGCTGGGTTTCACTGTGTTGGGCGGTTTGGCCCAGTGGCTGCTGCACATGGTGGTGAAGCGCAGGCCGATGGCGGTCTGAGGGCCGGGCCCTATTGCGCGGTGCTCAGCCGCGCTGACCGAGCTTGCGGTAGACCGTGGCGCGGCTGATGCCCAGACTGCGGGCGGCCAGGGCCACGTTGCCGCGGGCCTCTTCCACGGCCTTGCGGATCAGGCTGGTTTCCATGTCGCGCAGGGGCAGGGTGGGCTGGCTGGCGCGGGTGGTGCCGGCCGTGTGGCCCACCAGTTCGGGGCGGGCCTGCAGGCGCAGGCCGGACCACAGCGGGACTTCCAGCACCTGGCCCTGACGGGCCTTGTCGAAGAGCATGTCCCATGGCATGGCAAAGAGGTCACGACCATGCAGTTCCATGCCCTGGGTGTTGAGCATGGGCAGCAGCTGGCGTGCGGCGCGGTTGGCGGCGCAGACACGGCCGTCGGCGTCGAGCGTGATGAGGCCGTCGGCGTCGTCGCCCAGGGGCAGGCCGGGCCAGTTCAGGCGCAGCAGCAGGCGGTGCGGGCGGTGCAGCAGCAAGGCGTTTTCGATCCGGCGTGCGGCGTGGGTGGCGAGGTGGCGCAGCTCGGGGCGTTCGGCGGCCTCGACGCCGGTGAGGTCGAGCATGCCGACGCAGCGGCCGTCGGGGCCGAAGAGCGGGGCGCCGGCGCAGCTGTAGGCCGAGGTGTCGTTGAAGAAGTGTTCGCCGCGGTGCAGCCAGACCGGGTGCAGTTCGCGCAGTGCCGCGCCGATGGCCGTGGTGCCCACGCAGGGCTCCGACAGGTTCACGCCCACGCGGGTGATGAGGTCGGCCCGGCGGTCGCTGCGGTCGATGGGGCCATCGGTGTCGATGACCACACCGTCGTGGTTGGTGAGGATGGCGAAGTAACGTGTCTCGGCCAGGGCATGGCCGAGCTGTTTGAGGACGGGACGGGCGACCTGCACCAGCACGCGGTTGCTTTCAGCAGCCTGGCGCATCACGCTGCTGCTGACGGCGTCGAACTGCACGGACTGCTGCGGGCGCAGGCCCTGGCTCAGGCAACGTTGCCAGCTCTGTGCGATCCAGGGTTCGACCAGGCCGTTGGCCAGCGGCGTGCCCTCCTGCATGGAGAGCTGGCGGGCCTGCGCGATGCGGGCCAGACGCGAGGTGGGGAATTTGGAGGGCGAGGCATGCATGGCGGTGGGCGGCTGCATATCGGTGTGGGCGTCATCATGCCAGCCTTTCGCTGACAGTGCGCTTGCAGCCGCCGCGGCCCCTAGGGTTCTCCCTAGGCTGCTCTCACCAGTGCACCAGCAGCCGTCCCTTGAGCACCTTGCTCTCCAGACGGGTGAGCGGGGTGTTGCCCTTCTTGATGCAGTCGCCGCTGCTGACGTCAAACTGCCACTCGTGTTTGGGGCAGGTGAGCTTGAGCCCCTTGAGGGCGAGTTCGGGGATGTTGGTGCTCTTGTGCGGGCAGCGGCTGTCGTAGACCTGGTAGGTCTTGCCTACACGGTAGATGAAAAGGCCGCGGCCTGCGTGCTCGGTGCGTAGCACCTCGCCGTCGGGCAGATCTTTCGCGGCCATCACGTCACGCCACTTCGGCGGCTCGCCCTTGAGCGCCTCGGGCGCGAACTCGGGCAACTGCATGGCGAGGATGACGTCGGTGGCCCAGACGATCTTGGACAGGCCCAGGGTGGGGAAGGCCATGAGCAAGGCGTCGATGACTTCGGCGCCGGAGCAGCCGTCGCGCAGGGCGCGCTTGACGTACTGGCGCAGGCCGCGCTCGGTCTGCGCATCGACCTTGGTGATGACGGAGATCAACGCGCGGGTCTTGGGGTCGAGTAGCTTGCCGGCGTCCTTGAGGAAGCTGAAGTAGTGGCCCATGGCTTCGGGCCGGGCCTGGACGAGGTAGTCGAGCGCGTCGCTCATAAGTACACCTCCGTGCTGCACACTGCGGTGCGATCGACTTCGGGCGGCCGTGCGTCGCTCATGGTTTCACTCCGGTAGAGGTCAGGGGCGGCAGCTGGGCCGCCTCGTCGTGGGTCAGGCGGGTTTGTGCGCCGCTGTGGGGGTCGAACCAGTCCAGCGTGCCGTGCAGGCGCACGACGTCGCCGACGATGAGCAGACTCGGCGAT
>CAUPRZ010000362.1:0-3204 GCA_963513855.1 uncultured Hylemonella sp. | reverse complement strand
CCGGGGATCATGGCCAGGCACTGCACCAGGCCCACCTTGACCGCGTCCTTCCAGCCCATCTGGTCCACATCGTGAATGCGCGGTGCTGTCTCGGCGCGCGCCTGGCGTTTCTCGGCCCAGAGGATGATGAAGCCGCCGATGATGAAGGTCGTCGCCACCACCTCGGCCGTGAACAGATGCGCCTTGATGACCTTGCCGAAGAGCAGACCTAGCAGCACGGCCGGCACAAAGGCGATCAGTACATTCAGCGCGAACTGCTGCGCCTGGCGCTCGCTGGGCAGGGCCAGCAGGGTGCTGCGGATCTTCTGCCAGTAGACCAGGATGACGGCAAAGATGGCGCCGGTCTGGATGGCGATGTCAAAGACCTTGGCCTTGTCGTCATCAAAACCCAGCAGGGCGCCCGCCAGGATCAGGTGGCCGGTGCTGGAAATAGGGAGGAATTCGGTCAGGCCTTCGACGATGCCCATGAGGGCGGCCTTGATCAGCAGGGTGATATCCACGGGGACTCCATTGAAGACGGTGGATTATCACCGCCGGCCTCAGCCCGCCGCCAGCGCCACCCGGTTGCGGCCCTGGGCCTTGGCCTGGTACAGCGCCTCGTCGGCCAGGGCCACCAGGCGCTCGGGCGTCTGGTCCGGGCCGGGCAGCAGGCTGGCCACGCCCACGCTCACGGTGACATGGCCCAGGGGCGATTGCGCATGCGGCAAGGCCAGCGCCGCCACGGACTCCACCAGCTTGTGGGCCATGGCCTGCGCACTGGCGCCATAGGTGACCGGGGCCAGAAAGACGAACTCCTCGCCCCCGTAGCGCGCCACCAGATCACCGGTACGCGTCACTGTCATCGAAAGGGTTTCCGCGATCTCGCGCAGACAGACATCACCGGCCAGATGACCATAGTGGTCGTTGTAGGGCTTGAACCAGTCCACATCGATCACGGCCAGGGCCAGCGGCTGCCCCTGGCGCTGGGCGCGCCGCCACTCCTGCACCAGCACCTCCTCGAAACGGCGGCGGTTGGGGATGCCCGTCAGGTCATCGGTCAGGCTCAGCGTGGCCAAGCGGCTGATGAGCCGCTGCAGCTCGTCGGTGCGTTGGGCCACGCGTTGCTCCAGCTCGCGTTCGGAACTGCGCAAGGTCTCCACCAGCTGCTGCTGCGCCTGCAGCAGGGCCGCCTGCGCACGGACCTTGTCACGCCGCATCTGGTTGTAGCGATCGGCCAGGGCAAAGGCCAGCGCCAGCATCTCCAGCGCCGAGCCAAACTGCAGACCATCCACCGTGAAGGCGTTGGTCGGCAACACCCCCATGGCGCGCAAGGTGGTCAGCGCGCCGCCGAGCAACAGCAGGGCAAAGGCCGCCAGGAAGAAGTAGGCGCTGCGCTGGCGCTGCATGGCCGCGGCGATGCCCGTGCCCACGATCAACAGCACCGTCAGGAGATTGAACAGGATGGCCGCACGTGCCACCGTCTGCAGGGCCAACGCATAGAGCGGCAGCGTGAGCAGGTACAGCAGCACCGCCGCGAGCAGGGCGCGGTCCGTGCGCGGCAGCAGACGCGGCGTGTCCAGCATGCGCCGCATGAACAGCAGCAGACAGGCCAGCGCCAGCGAGATCCCGCCCCAATAGGCCACATTGCCCCCCAGCGGGTCGCCGACTCCGAGGAACTCGGCTGCCAGTCCGTTTTTCCCCGCCAGCGCGCCCACCGAACACAGCAGGAAAGCCAGGTACAGCCCGTAGGCGCCGTCGCGCAGGGCCGCGAACAGCATCAGGTTGAAGAGGAACATCGCGCTGGCGATGCCGAAGTACCAGGCCTGCACCCCGTAGTCGGCGCGTTCGTGCGCGTGGAAGGCCTCGGGCCGCCAGAGCTGCACCGGCACCAGCAGGCCGATGGTGGACTGCACACGCAGGTAGAGCACCTGCTCGCTGCGGGCCGGCAGTGTGAGCGGGAAGACAAAATTCCGGTTGGGATAGGCCCGCGTCGCGAACGGCGTGTCGCTGCCGGTCAGGATGCCGCGGTAGCCTACCTGGGCCTCGGGCAGGTAGGCATGCACCCGGGAGATGGTGGGGTTGTCCACCACCAGCAAACGCTGCAGCGGTGCGTTGCCCGGGTTGCGCAGCGTCAGGCGCAGCCAGTAGGCCGAGCGGGTGAAGCCCAGGGCCAGCGCGGCCGTCGCTGGCTGATCGCCCACAAAACGCGCCGCCATGGCCGGGGCCTGCACCTCTTGCAGCGTCAGCCCGGCACCAGGGTCTTCCAGCAGTTCCAGGTAGGGCGTCAGGACCAACGGACCGGGCGTGAACGCCACGGCATCCACCACCGGCGCGGCCGCACCTGCGGGCAGCGGCAGCACGCCCATGCAGGAAAACAGCAGGGAAAGCAGGAAGCGGAGAACGGGGGAGCGGTGCATGCAGGATGGGGTATCGACTCTGGATTATCGCCCCCGCCCCGGCCGCAGCCGACCCTCAGGCCGGTGCCGGCTTATCGCGCAGGCGCCGCCCCTGCCGGGTCTGCGAGAGCAGCTCGTACAGCCGCTCGGCCGCCGGCGTGAAGCTGCGCCCCTTGCGGCGGATCAGCCCGATGCTGCGGCTGATCACCGGGTCCTGCAGCGGAATGCTCGCCAGCACGGGGTGGTCCTTGGCCGGCAAGGCCAGCGAGGGCACGGCGGCCACACCCAGGCCCGCTTCCACCAGACCCAGCAGCGTGGTGACGTGCTGGGCCTCGTACACACTCTGCGGCCGCACCGTGCTGCCGGCCAGGGCCAGGTCCATGAGCATGCGGTTGCCCGAGCTGCGCGAGACGGTCATGAAGTCGTAGGGCGACAGCTCGGCCCAGCTCACCTTGCGCTTGCGCGCCAGCGGGTGATCCTTGCGGCAAGCGAGGACAAAACGCTCCTCGAAGATGGGCTGAAACTCGATGCCCGCCTCCGCATCGCCCACAAAGTTGACGCCGAAGTCGGCCTGCCCGCTGGACACCACGGACAGCACCTCGTTGGCGCTGGCGTCGTGGATGCGCACGCGGATGCGCGGGTTGGCCAGGATATTCGCGTCGCCATCCGTCTTCTTGGCATTCGCCGTCACGGACAGGTCGCTCACGCCGATGGTGCGCTGGTTCAGATTATTCAGGTCGTTGATGGTCAGCCCCACGCCGCCCGAGGTGGAAAGTGGCGTCAGGGTCAGGCTCGATGGCCAGGCCACGCCCAGTTCCATCAGGCGGCT
>CAUPRZ010000361.1:0-3206 GCA_963513855.1 uncultured Hylemonella sp. | reverse complement strand
TCTTCTGCGGGGCATCGTCGATCATCTCCACCACGCTGCCGGGCAAACCGAGTTCCCCCATCAGGTCCACGAGTTCCTTGATCTTGGGCGTGAGCTCGGCCTTGCTGGCGCCCGAGAACTCCACCAGCAACACGGCCTCGGGTTTGCCACCATTGATGGCGGGGGCCAGCGCGGTGCGGATGGTGGGCTCAAACGCCGGGTTTTTGAGCGAGAGCTCGATCATGGTGCGGTCGACCAGCTCCACGGCCGTGAGCGAGCCACCCAACATGTTGTGGCCCAGCTTGACGATGTGCTGGGCGCTGTCCATCGCCGTGTAGAAGGTGGGGAAGTTCACCACGCCCAGCACCTTGGCGTGCGGCAGTTCGCTTAGGCGCAGGTCCAGCGAGCGGGTCATGGCCAGCGTGCCTTCACTGCCGACCAGCAGATGCGCCAGGTTCACCGAGCCGTCGGCCGTGTAGGGCTTCTCGTTCTGGTTGTGGAAGATGTCCAGGTTGTAGCCGGCCACACGGCGCAGCACCTTGGGCCAGCGGGCCTCGAGCTCGTCGCGGTGCTGGCCGGCCAGGCCGCGCACGAAGTCGCCGATCTGCTTGGCGCGGCCGATGGCGGCGTCATAACGGCCGAAGTCCAGCAGCTCACCATCGGCCAGCCAGGCCTGGGCGCCGATGACGTTGTGCACCATATTGCCGTAGGCAATGGAGCGGCTGCCGCAGGAGTTGTTGCCGGCCATGCCGCCCAGCGTGGCCTGGGCGCTGGTGGACACGTCCACGGGGTACCAGAGGTCGTGTTTTTTCAGCGCGGCGTTCAGGTGGTCCAGCACCAGGCCGGGCTCCACACGGGCCGTGCGCTGCGCGACATTGACGTCGAGGATACGACGCATGTGTTTGCTGTGGTCAATGACCAGGCCCGCGCCCACGGTCTGCCCGCACTGGCTGGTGCCGCCGCCGCGCGGCACGATGGGCACCCCCAGGTCGCGGCAGATGTCGATGGCCAGGCGCACGTCGGCCGCCTCGCGCGGCAGAAACACGCCCACGGGCATGGCCTGATAAATAGAAGCGTCGGTGGCGTAACGGCCGCGGTCAGCCGGGGTGAAGAGCACGTCACCTCTCGTCTCAGCGCGCAGACGCACGGCCAGGCGGCCAGCGACTTCGTTGCTGATGCGAGAGACGGCCTCGTAGGTGGGCGCGACGTTCAGGGGCAGGGGGGCGTTCATATCAGTCAGCTCTTCGCTTGGACTTGCGCAGCTTGGGCCGCGCGCAGCTGTTCGATCACCACATCACGCTTGTGACCCAGGTGGGCCACGAGTTCGGCGCGCAGGGCCGCACCGTCGCGTTTCTGCAGGGCGTCGATCATGCGGTCGTGTTCCTGCATGGCGCGGGCCCACTTCTCGCCGTCCTGGTTGGAGCGGAAGCGCAGGGCCTGCAGGCGGGCGTTGACCTGGTTGTAGGTGTCGGTCAGCACCGGGTTGCGGGCCGCGGCGTTGAAGGCGCGGTGGATGGCGGCGTTGAGCCGGTAATAGGTGGAGAGGTCGCGCCGGGTGTAGGCGGCCTTCATCTCGTAGTGCATGGCCTCGATCTCGGTCAGCTCCTCGGCGGTGACACGTTGCGCCGCCAACTCACCGGACATGCCTTCAAGCCCGGCCATGACCTCGAAGGTGTTGAGGACGTCGGCCTCGCCCAGCTGCACGGCGATGGCGCCGCGGTTGGGCAGCAACTCCACCAGGCCCTCGGCGGCCAGGGTCTTGATGGCTTCGCGCAGGGGGGTGCGCGAGACCTTCATCTGCTCACACAGTTCGCGCTCGTTGAGCTTGGCGCCGGGGGCGATACGCCCTTCCACCAGCAGTTGGCGCAGGCGCTGGGTGACCTGGCCGTGCAAGGCCGTGGGCATGGACAGGATTTCAGCCATTTTCAGTTTTGTATTCAAAAAGATATCGATTTCAGGCGATTTTAGGGTCTTTCTGGTTGACAAACAAATTTTGTATGCAAAAAATGCGTCTGTCTCTTTTCTCCTATTTGCCATGCTGACCACTGACTTCCACCCCACCGGCCGCCACTTCCTGCAGATCCCGGGCCCCTCCCCCGTGCCCGAGCGCGTGCTGCGCGCCATGAGCCTGCCCACCATCGACCACCGTGGCCCCGAGTTCGGCGTGCTAGGGCTCAAGGTGCTGGCCGATATGCAGAAGATCTTTCAGACCAAACACCCGGTGGTCATCTACCCGGCCTCGGGCACGGGCGCCTGGGAAGCGGCGCTGAGCAATACGCTGAGCCCCGGCGACCACGTGCTGATGTACGAGACCGGCCACTTCGCCTTCCTCTGGAACCGCCTGGCCACGCGCCTGGGGCTCAAGGCCGAGGTCATCGCCGCGCCCGGCACCGACAACGGCGTGCCGGCCAGCTGGCGCCGGGGTGTGCAGGCTGACCTGATCGAGCAGCGCCTCAAGGCCGACACGGGCCACAGCATCAAGGCGGTCTGTGTTGTTCATAACGAGACCTCTACCGGTGCAACCAGCAACATCGCCGCTGTGCGCAAAGCCATCGACGCGGCCAAGCACCCCGCCCTGCTGCTGGTGGACACCATCTCGGGCCTGGCTGGTGCCGACTACCGACACGACGACTGGGGTGTGGACGTTTCCATCAGCGGTTCACAAAAAGGCCTGATGCTGCCGCCGGGCATGAGCTTCAACGCCGTCTCGCCCAAGGCCATCGAGGCCAGCAAAACCGCCAAGCTGCCGCGCAGTTTCTGGGCCTGGGACGAGATCATCGAGATGAACAAGACGGGTTACTGGCCCTACACGCCCAACACCAACCTCATGTACGGCCTGAGCGAGTCGGCCGACATGATCCTGGGCCAGGGCATGGAAGCCGTGCTGGCACGCCACCAGCGCTGGGCTGCCGGCGTGCGCGCCGCGGTGAATGCCTGGGGCCTGCCCATCCAGTGCGCAGATGCCAGCGTCTACTCGCCCATCCTGACCGGCGTGATGACACCCGAGGGCGTGGACGCTGACGCCATCCGCAAGATCATCTACGAGCGTTTCGACTGCTCGCTGGGCACGGGCCTGGGCAAGGTCAAGGGCCGCATGTTCCGCATCGGCCACCTGGGTGACAGCAACGACCTGACGCTGATCGGCACCATCGCCGCCTGCGAGATGGGCCTGAAACTCGGCGGCGTGAAGCTGGCCGGTTCGGGCGTGCAGGCCATCATGGATTACT
>CAUPRZ010000360.1:0-3215 GCA_963513855.1 uncultured Hylemonella sp. | reverse complement strand
CATCACGCTGATCGGCCCCTGAGCCAGCGACTGGCAGCTGGCCGAACTGGGCCAGCGTTTCCATCACGCCACGGGCCTGAGCCAGGGCGCCACGGGCGAGCCCCTGCCGGCACCCCGGCCCATTCCTGGCATCACAGGCGCGGCCACGGTGCGTGTGGCCGTGGTGGGCGCGCACCTCACGGGCATGCCGCTCAACGGCCAGCTCACCGAACGCGGCGCGCAACTGATCGCGCGCACGACCACGGCACCCCAGTACCGGCTCTACGCCCTGCCGGGCACGGTGCCGCCCAAGCCCGGCCTGCAGCGTGTGGGCACCAGCGATGGTGCGCGCATCGTGGTCGAGCTCTGGGAGATGCCGGTCGAACACTACGGCTCTTTTGTGGCGCTGATCCCGGCGCCCCTGTCCATCGGCACGCTGGCGCTGGACGACGGCAGCAGCGTGCAGGGCTTCCTCTGCGAAGCGCAGGCCCTGCATGGCGCGCGCGACATCACGAACTACGGCGGCTGGCGTGCGTTTCTCGAATCACAGCGCAGCAGCACGCCATGACAGGCACCCCGTCCACCCACCCTTTTTTACCCCTCTGCAGGAGCGTCCCATGAAAAACACCCTCAACTCCAAACTCACCACCGGCTCCACCACGCGCCGCAAGCTCATGCAGGCCGGTGGCGCTGCCGCCATGCTTGGCGTGCTCGGTGCACCGGCCCTGGTGCGCGCACAAAGCGGCCCCAAGATCCGTATCGGCTACTGGCCCATCGCGGCCGGCCTGCCTTTTTACGCAGCGATCGAAAAGGGCTACTTCAAGGAAGCTGGCCTGGACGTTGAGGCCCTGCGTTTTGCCGGCGCTCAGCAGGTGATGGAAGCCGTGTTGTCCGACCGCGCCGACGGCACGGCCAACGGCACGGGTTCGGCCAATATCGCCATCGGTGAACTGGCCGCGCCGGGCACTTTCAAGATCTTCTGCTCCAACCCCAGCAATGTGAAAAACGTGCTGGACGAAATCATCGTCCCGGTGGCCAGCCCGGCCAAGACCCTGGCCGATCTCGCGGGCAAACGCATCGGCTCCGGTCCAGGCATCCAGAACGTGACCCTGGCCAAGACCGTGCTGGAACGCGGCGGCGCCACTGGCGCCACCGTGGTGGAACTGCCCATCGGCCAGCACGTGGCGGCCCTCGCTGCGGGCCAGCTGGACGGCTGCTACACCCTGGAGCCCACGGGCACCATCGGCCGCATGAACGGCACCACACGCGTGCTGGAAGCCGGCGTGATTGCCAAGTACGTGCTGGGTGACCCCATGGCCCCCTGGTTCGGCGGCTCGGCCTCCCTGTCCTCGGCCTTCATCAAGAAGAACCCGGACGCAGCCAAGAAGTTCATCGCCGCCTACGGCAAGGGCGTGGACTATGTGCGCAAGAACAATGTGGAAGCGCGCCAGTACATGAAGGGCTACACCGCCATCGAAGGCGCGCTGACGGCTGAAGTGCCGCTGGCCGCCTACATGATGTACAACGAGTTCAAGCCCTCCGACGTGGCTCACTTCCAGAAGTTCTTCGACCTGTTCTCGGAGAAGGGCATCTTCTCCTCGCGCCTCATGGTCGACAGCATGCTCTACAAGGGTTGAGCCATGGCGGACTCCACCTCTGCCAGTGCCGCCCCGGCCAGCCCTTGGGCTGCGGCTGCGGCCGCCACAGCGGCCGCACCGCGCAAGAAGAACTGGACCCGGGCCCTGCCTTTTATCGGCCCGGTCCTGCTCTTTATCGTCTGGGACCTGACGGTGCGCCTCGGTTTCATCAAGGCCATCCTGCTGCCGCCCCCGGCCGAGACCGTGACCACGCTGATCAACGGCCTGGCCGGCGGCCCGCTGCTCAAGGACTTTGCCGTCACGCTGTGGCGCACCACACAAGCCTTCCTGATCGCGGCTGTGGTGGGTGTGCCTTTGGGCGTGGTGCTGGGCAGTGCCGAAAAGGCCTACCGCAGCGTGGAGTTCCTGATCGACTTCTTCCGCTCCACACCGTCCTCGGCGCTGATCCCCTTGTTCCTGATGATCTTCGGCGTGTCGGACATCAACAAGGTGGCCATCGCCGCTTTCGGTGCGCTGCTCATCGTGGTGTTCAACAGTGCCTACGGTGTGATCAACGCGCGCAAGCAGCGGGTGATGGCGGCCAAGGTCATGGGCGCTTCGCGCTGGCAGATCTTCAAGGACGTGCTGGTGTGGGAAAGCCTGCAGCCCAGTTTTGTGGGTCTGCGCTCGGCGGTTTCCATGGCCCTGGTGATCGTGATCGTGGCCGAGATGTTCATCGGATCCGACAGCGGTCTGGGCAACCGCATCATCAACTCGCAGCAGGTCATGAATGTGCGCGACATGTACGCCTCCATCCTGGCCGCGGGTGTGCTGGGCTACGCACTCAACATCCTGTTCCTCGTTGCCGAACGTCGAATTGTTCACTGGAGTGGAAGATGAGCGCAGCGCAGAACCGCTTCAAGCAAGCGAAGGCCCCCTTGGGGGCAGCGAGGACATGCAATGCCGAGCGTGGGGGCAAACATCATGAGTGAAGTTCTGAATGCACCTGTGGTGGCCGACGTACCCGTACCACCCTTCAAACCCGGCCCGGCCGGCACCCACATCACCATCCGCGGCCTGACCAAGTACTTCGCAGGCTGGCCCCTGTACGAGAACTTCGACCTCGACATTCCCAAGGGCAAGATCGTTTCGGTCTTCGGGCCCAATGGCTGTGGCAAGTCCACGCTGATCAATATGATCGCCGGGCTCATTCCCATCGACAGCGGCGAGATCCTGTTCGACGGCAAGTCGCTCAAGGACACCAAGATCGGTTACGTCTTCCAGAACTACCGCGAGGCCATGTTCCCCTGGATGCGCACCATCGACAACATCGCCTACCCGCTCAAGCTCGAAGGCAAGAGCAAGGCCGAGGTGGACCGGCGCATGGCCGAACTGGTGGCCAGCTTCGACGTCAAGTTCGACCTGAACCGCTACCCCTACGAACTCTCGGGCGGCCAGCAGCAGACGGCGTCCATCATGCGGGCCCTCGCACCCAAGCCCGAAGTGCTGTTCCTGGACGAGCCCTTCTCGGCGCTGGACTTCGAGATGACGCTGTTCATCCGCGAGAAGCTGCAGGAGGTCTTCATGCAGACCGGCACCACCATGCTGCTGGTCTCGCACGACCTGGAGGAGGCGGTCTACCTGGCCGACCAGGTGCTG
>CAUPRZ010000359.1:0-3237 GCA_963513855.1 uncultured Hylemonella sp. | reverse complement strand
ACCAGCTTGCGCAGCGAGGCCACCATCTGCCCCAGCCCGTCCATGATGCTGCCGGGTGGGGCCGGCGGCAGGTCCACGCCCAGATTGCCCTGAGCCACCTGGGACATGGCCTCGTAGGCCACGGCGGGCTCGCCGCCCACCTGGCGAATGACCGAGCGGAACACCACCAGACCGATGCCGCCGATGATGAGCAGGGCCACCAGCAGCTCCACCACGCCGATCATGATCTGCCGGCGCACCACGGCGTCCAGGTCGTCGGTGTACAGGCCCGAGCCCACGATCCAGTTCCAGCCCGGCACCGTGATGACGTACTGCAGCTTGGGTACGGCCACTTTCTCACCCGGGCGCGGGAACATGGTGGGCACAAAAGCCCGTCCATCGCGGCTCTTCTTGGCGCCCTCTACCAGCGCCACGATGATGTCCACCCCCGAACCATCCTTGATCTTGCCGATCATGTTCTGGCCATTCCACTCGCGCCGGATCGGGTGCATCACACCCGCGCCCTCCAGCGTCCAGATGTAGAAGTACTCGGTCTTGCCCTCGGGGCCACCGTAACGCGACAGGCCCACGGCCTCGGCCGCCAACTTCTGCGCCTCGGCCACCGGCAGGGTACCCGCAGCCGCCAGGGCCTGGTAGCCGGTGACGATGCCCGTGGCTGCCTGCACGGCCGTCACCAGCTGCTCCTTGCGGGCCTCGGTGATCTGGCTGCGTGACTGCAGGGTGGAGATGATGGTCAGCAGGGCCACGGCGACCAGCGCTACGGCCACGAGCAGGCCGATCTTCAATTTGAAGCTCAGCTGGTTCAGCATAGGGAACTCCTAGGGACGCCAACGGGTGGATCGGACCGGTCGGTTGATGGGCATCTGCCTGCCTCTTGTGACTCCCAGGCTCTTTATAGGGCCGGGCATCCCGTCGCGCAAGAGGCCATTCCTCCCTGGCTATCGGCAGGCCGGGGACTCGCCTTGAATCCGGGGGCCTGGACTGCCAGACCCGGACGCTCAGGTCGCGAAACCGTCGTCCGCCTGGATCACCGCGCCATTGATGAAATGGCTCTCGTTGGAACACAGCATCACCAGCACCGCGTCCAGGTCGGCCGGCTGGCCCACACGCTTGCGCGGCAGCATGCTGATGAGCTTTTGCCCCTGCTCGGTCTGCCAGTGGTGGTGGTTGATCTCGGTATCGATGTAGCCCGGGCACAGGGCGTTGACGTTGATGCCGAACTTGCCCCACTCCGCGGCCATGGCCCGACTCATATGCACCACGGCGGCCTTGCTCATGCAGTAGATGCCGATTTGCGGCAGCACCTTGAGCCCGGCCATGGAAGCGATGTTGACGATGCGCCCGCCAGTGTAGGTGCCCGGCGCGGCGCCCTTGGCCCGCGCGATCATGCGTTTGCCCACCTCCTGCGCCACGAAGAAGGCCCCCTTGGTGTTGGTGTCCAGCACGAAGTCGTAGTCCTCCTCCGTCACGTCCACGATGCGCTGGGTGGTGCTCACGCCCGAGTTGTTGATCAGGATGTCGATCGAGCCTACCTCGGTCTCGGCCCGCGCCACGGCGGCGCGGATGGAACCCTGGTCCGTCACGTCCAGTTCCACCACATGGGCATCACCGCCTTCGCCTTCGATCTGCGCGCGCAGCTCTTTGAGCTTTTCCACACGACGCGCGGCCAGCACCACGGCGGCACCGGCCTTGGACAGGGTGCGCGCGAACTGCGCGCCCAGGCCGCCCGAGGCGCCAGTGATGAAGGCCACACGGCCGGAAAGATCGATGCTGTAAGCCATGGTGGGCCCTTTCGAATAAATACCCGACAAAAATAGAACGACCGTTCTATTTTGTAATGATTCCGCTTTAAAATCAGTCGCCTAGCCGACAGGTTTGCCGCGGGTTTGCCCCTAGCATCGCGCGCCGAACCCGCACCATTATCAAGCGACGCCCTCAGAAGAAAGCAGCCGCCATGACGCACGAAGAAATCCTCGCCAAGTTCGGTCCCCGCGAAGCCATGGAATACGACGTGGTCGTCGTCGGCGGTGGCCCCGGCGGCCTGGCCACTGCCATCCGCCTCAAGCAGCTGGCGGCCGAGAAAGGCAATGACATCTCCGTTGTCGTGCTGGAAAAAGGCGGCGAACCCGGCGCCCACATCCTCTCGGGCGCCGTCATGGACCCGATCGCCCTCACCGAACTCTTTCCCAACTGGAAAGAACTCGGCGCCCCGCTGAACCAGCCCGTCACCGGCGATGATGTGCTTTTCCTCAGCGAGACCGGCGCCAAGCGCACCCCCAACTTTTTTGTGCCCGACTGCTTCCACAACGAGGGCAACTACGTCATCAGCCTGGGCCTGGTCACCAAGTGGCTAGGTGAACAGGCCGAAGCCCTGGGCGTGGAAATCTTCCCCGGCTTCACTGCCGCCGAAGTGCTCTACAACGAAGACGGCTCCGTCAAGGGCGTGGCCACGGGCAATATGGGCATAGGCAAGGACGGCGAACCCACCGACAGCTTCCAGCTCGGCATGGAACTGCACGCCAAGTACACCGTGTTTGCCGAAGGCGCGCGCGGCCACCTGGGCAAGCAACTCATCGCGAGATTCAAGCTCGACGCGGGCAAAGACCCGCAGAGCTACGCCCTCGGCGTCAAGGAACTGTGGGAAGTGCCGGCAGACAAGGCGCAACCCGGCCGTGTGGTGCACACCGCCGGCTGGCCCATGGACAACAGCACCTATGGCGGCGGTTTCCTCTACCACGCCGAAGGCAACAAGGTCACCCTTGGTTTTGTCACCGGCCTGGACTACCAGAACCCCTGGCTCAGCCCCTTCGAGGAAATGCAGCGCTGGAAGACGCACCCCGCCATCCGCCAACACATCGAAGGCGGCAAGCGCATCGGCTACGGCGCGCGCGCCATCACGGCAGGCGGCCTGCTGAGCCTGCCCAAGACCGTGTTCCCGGGCGGCGCCCTCGTGGGCTGCGATGCCGGCTACCTGAACGCCAGCCGCATCAAGGGCAGCCACGCCGCCATCAAGACCGGCATGCTGGCCGCCGAAGCGATTTACGAAGCCGTCACTGCTGGCCGTCAGCACGACGAACTGACCGCCTACCCCGCGGCGTTTGAACAGAGCTGGCTGCACACCGAACTGAATCGCTCGCGCAATTTCAAGCAGTGGTTCAAGAAGGGCAACCTGATCGGTGCCATCATGACCGGCATCGAGCAATGGTTCCTGCCCAGGATCGGCATCAAGACCCCGTT
>CAUPRZ010000358.1:0-3252 GCA_963513855.1 uncultured Hylemonella sp. | reverse complement strand
TGGTCGAGATAGTCGTCGCTGACGGCGGTACCGTCGTGGCCGACCAGCTGATCGCCCGCATCGACACCGATGGCAAGGCCGCCGCCGGTGCGCCCGCTGCTGCGGCCGCACCCGCCGCCGCTCCGGCAGCCGCCCCGGCCGCTGCTGCAGCTGTGTCTGCCTCCAAGGCCGGCGTGGCCATGCCCGCTGCCGCCAAGATCATGGCTGACAACAACCTCGGCGCTGGTTCCGTGCCCGGCACCGGCAAGGACGGTCGTGTGACCAAGGGCGACGTGCTGGCGGCTGTGGCCGGTGGTGCCAAGCCGGCACCCGCTGCCATCCCCACCGGCGCGCCCACCAAGGCCCTGCCGCAGGTCTCTGCACCCGGCAGCTCGCTGCACCTGGGCGATCGCCCCGAGCAGCGCGTGCCCATGACCCGTCTGCGTGCCCGTGTGGCCGAGCGCCTGCTGCAGTCGCAGTCCACCAACGCGATCCTGACCACCTTCAACGAGGTCAACATGGCCCCGGTGATCGAGATGCGCAAGCGTTTCCAGGAAAAGTTCGAGAAGGAACACGGCGTCAAGATCGGCTTCATGTCCTTCTTCGTCAAGGCTGCCGTGCACGCCCTGAAGAAGTACCCGGTGCTCAACGCCTCGGTGGACGGTAACGACATCGTCTACCACGGCTACTTCGACATCGGTATCGCTGTCGGTTCGCCGCGTGGCCTGGTGGTGCCCATCCTGCGCAACGCCGACCAGATGAGCTTTGCCGACATCGAGAAGAAGATTGCCGAATACGGTGCCAAGGCACGTGACGGCAAGCTGGGCATCGAAGAGATGACCGGCGGCACCTTCTCCATCTCCAACGGCGGTGTGTTCGGCTCCATGCTGTCCACCCCCATCATCAACCCGCCGCAATCGGCCATCCTGGGCGTGCACGCCACCAAGGACCGCGCCGTGGTGGAGAACGGTCAGGTCGTGGTTCGCCCGATCAACTACCTGGCCATGCGCTACGACCACCGCATCATCGACGGCCGCGAAGCCGTGCTGGGCCTGGTCGCCATGAAGGAAGCCCTCGAAGACCCCGCTCGTCTGTTGTTCGACATCTAAGGAGAACAGCACATGAGCAAACAATTCGACGTGGTCGTCATCGGTGGCGGCCCCGGTGGCTATATCGCCGCCATCCGTGCTGCCCAGCTGGGCATGAACGTGGCGTGTGTGGACGCCTGGAAAAACGAGAAGGGCGGTCCCGCACCCGGCGGTACCTGTACCAACGTGGGCTGCATTCCGTCCAAGGCGCTGCTGCAGTCGTCCGAGCATTTCGAGCACGCCAACAAGCACTTTGCCGACCATGGCATCACGGCCAGCGACGTCAAGATGGACGTGGCCAAGATGCTGGGTCGCAAGGACACGGTGGTCAAGCAGAACAACGACGGCATCCTCTACCTGTTCAAGAAGAACAAGGTCACCTTCTTCCATGGCCTGGCGTCTTTTGTGAAGAAGGTCGACGGCGGCTACGAGCTGAAGGTGGCCGGTGCCACCGAAGAGAGCCTGGTGGCCAAGCAGGTCATCGTGGCGACCGGTTCCAACGCCCGTGCGCTGCCGGGCACGCCGTTTGACGAGGTCAACGTCCTGTCCAACGACGGCGCGCTGCGCATCGGCGCCGTGCCCAAGAAGTTGGGCCTGATCGGCTCGGGCGTGATCGGTCTGGAGATGGGTTCGGTCTGGCGCCGCCTGGGTGCGGAAGTCACGGTGCTCGAAGGTCTGCCGACCTTCCTCGGTGCCGTGGATGAACAGATCGCCAAGGAGGCCAAAAAGGCTTTCGACAAGCAGGGTCTGAAGATCGAACTCGGCGTCAAGGTTGGTGACATCAAGTCGACCAAGAAGGGCGTGAGCATTGCCTATACCAACGCCAAGGGCGAAGCCCAGACGCTGGATGTGGACAAGCTCATCGTCTCCATCGGTCGTGTGCCGAATACGATCGGCCTTGGGGCCGAGACCATCGGCCTGCAATTGGATGAGCGCGGTGCCATCGTCGTGGACGGCGACTGCAAGACCAATCTGCCCGGCGTCTGGGCCGTGGGCGACGTGGTGCGTGGCCCCATGCTGGCGCACAAGGCGGAGGAAGAGGGTGTGGCCGTGGCCGAGCGTATGGCCGGCCAGCACGGGCACGTCAACTTCAACACCATCCCCTGGGTCATCTACACCAGCCCGGAAATTGCCTGGGTGGGCCGCACCGAGCAGCAGCTCAAGGCGGATGGCGTGGCTTACAAGGCCGGCACCTTCCCCTTCCTGGCCAATGGCCGCGCACGCGCGCTGGGCGACACGACGGGCATGGTCAAGTTCCTGGCCGACGCCAAGACCGACGAGATCCTGGGCGTGCACATGGTGGGCCCGCAGGTCAGCGAGCTGATCTCCGAAGCCGTGGTGGCCATGGAGTTCAAGGCCAGCGCCGAGGACATCGCCCGCATCTGCCACGCGCACCCGTCGCTGTCCGAGGCGACCAAGGAAGCCGCGCTGGCCGTGGACAAGCGCACGCTGAACTTCTGAAGTCCCCAGCTTGGCACCCGTCCGCGAAGCTTACGAAGCCGAGCTGAAGACGCGGGGTTACGCGAGTGACCCCGCGCAGCTGCGCGCCGTCGAAGCACTGGAACGTTGTGCGGCCGAATGGTCGCAGTACAAGGAAAAGCGTTCCAACCGCCTGAAGAAGCTCATCAACCATCCGGACATCCCCAAGGGGGTCTATATGTACGGTGGGGTGGGGCGGGGCAAGAGCTTCCTGATGGATTGCTTTTTCAATGCCGTGCCCCTGGTTCGCAAGACGCGTCTGCACTTCCACGAGTTCATGCGTGAGGTGCACCGCGAGCTGGCCGAGCTGCAGGGCACGGTGAACCCGCTCGATGCCCTGGGCGAGCGCATTGCCGACAAGTACAAGCTGATCTGTTTTGACGAGTTCCACGTGGCCGACATCACCGACGCCATGATCCTGCACCGCCTGCTGGCGGCTTTGTTCAGGAATGGCGTGGGTCTGGTGGCCACGTCCAACTTCAAGCCTGACGAGCTCTACCCCAACGGTTTGCACCGCGACCGTATCCTTCCGGCCATCGCTTTGCTGAACCAGACGATGGAGCTTGTCAACGTAGACAACGGCACCGATTACCGCCGCCGCGTGATGGAGCAGGTGCAGATGTATCACACGCCCCTGGGCACGGAGGCGGACACGGCCATGACGGCAGCCTTCGACGAGCTCGCCGAGGCGCACGACGAAGACCCG
>CAUPRZ010000357.1:0-3256 GCA_963513855.1 uncultured Hylemonella sp. | reverse complement strand
GCTTGTCCTCCGCCATCGAACCCATCCTGCTGGTTTTTATCGGGGTGCTGGTGCTCTTGCTGGCTCTGGGGGTGTTCCTGCCGCTGTGGAACCTGGGGCAGGCCGCCATGGGGCGCGGCGGGGGTTGAGGCCTGTGGCCAGGGGCGGTCCTGTGACCTTTTCCACACGCTTGGGCATCCCCTGTACCCGAAAGTGCACACTCCCTCTATACTATGAAACTGATAGCGGTCCGTGCTCGTGCCGCGTGCCTTGCAAATTGCTCACTGACTGGAGTCTGATATGAAACAGCAACGTGGTTTTACCTTGATCGAACTGGTGATGGTGATCGTGATCCTCGGTATCCTGGCCGCGGTGGCGATTCCTCGTTTCGTTAACCTTACTGTCGATGCGCAACAAGCGGCAATTCGCGGCGCAGCTGGCGCTTTATCCTCAGCTTCGGCGATTAACTATGCGACTTCATCTGCTCGCGGGGTTGCGGGAGCCAACGTGGTTCGTTTGAATGCAGCAGCAGCAGGGGCGGCTCTAGTTGCCGGAAATGCAGTGACTGGCTGGGATGCGGTGAATTTCACCATTACCACTGACTTTAGCTGTGCGGGCCAGGCGGCTGGCACGGCTGGCCCAGTCACTTTGACCTACGCCGGTACGGCCTTGACCGCGGCTGCTACTGTGGTTTGCACTGGTTAAGAGTGTGAATTTAATAGTCAGATTTTGTTGATAAACAAAAATGGGGGAGCGCATGGCGTTCCCCCATTTGCTTTGTGATCGGCTTGAACGGTTGCTTGAGCAATCAGCATGATGCGTTAGCTATGCTTGTGATGTCAGTCCAGTTTGATTCCCTTTGCCTGATGGAGGCGTTTGCATGTCGCTGACCCTGCCGCGTTTCGGCCGTCGCTCCGCCCAGACCGAGCAGCTGGTGCTGGCCTGGGATGGGCAGGCGCTGGCCTATGTGCAGGCACGGCAGGAGAGTGTGGACCGTTACCGTGTGCAGCGTTTCGGTGTCCTGCGTCCGGGGGGCAGCAAGCCGGCGGATGAACTGGCGCGCCAGTTGGTCACGGCGGGGCTGCGCGGCAAGGCGGTGCGGGCCATGCTGCGCCCGGCCCAATATCAGATGTTGCAGATTGATGCGCCCGCCGTGCCGCCGGAAGAACTCAAGACCGCGGCGCGCTGGCAGATCCGTGAGATGGTCAATCTGCATCTGGACGACCTGACGCTGGATGTGCTCAAGGTCGGTGACGAACGAGTGCGGGCTTCGGGCAGCGTGTTTGTGGTGGCCGCGCCCAATGCCGCGATCCGCGAGGTGATGGAAACGGCACAAGCCGCGCGCTGCAACGTGGACGTGATCGACATCCAGGACCTGGCGCAGCGTAATTTGCAGTCGGCCCAGGCCCGTCGTGCCGGTACGCCGGAACGTGCCAATGCGGCCATCGTGATGACCGATGACGGCCATGCCTTGCTGACCATCTGTGCATATGAGGAGCTGTTCTACACGCGCCGCATCGACCTCGGGGCCGGTTTCATGCAGGCGGCCTGGGGGGCGGCGTCCGCGGTGGGCGAGGGCAGCCTGGAGCTGAGCATGTCGGGGGCCGAGAACGAACTCAGCCAGCGTCTGGTCGTCGAGATCCAGCGCTCGCTGGATCTGTGGGACCGCACCTGGCCGACGCTGGTCTTGGGCCGTATCAGCGTGCAGGCCGGTGCGCGCACCGCCGAGATGGCCACCTGGCTGACGCATGAACTCGGCCAAGCCGTGGGCGTGCTGGACGTGGCGGCCCTGTTCCCGGGTTTCGAGGGCGGCAGCGAGGCAGACCGCCAGCTCTGCTGGCCGCTGCTGGGTGTGTTGTTGCGCAGCGAGGGCCGTCGGCTCTGAGCCGCAGAAAGACCGCCATGCCCCAGCAAATCAATCTCTGCAACCCCATCTTTCTGACGCAGAAACGTTATTTCTCGGCGTTGACAATGGCGCGCGCCCTCGGCGTGTTCCTGCTGCTGGGGGGCCTGCTATCGGCCTACTGGAGTTGGACGTTGCAGGCCCTGAACACGGGCTACCAGCAGTCGGTGACGACCAACCAGCGCGAGATCGATCGCCTGCAGGCCGCCATCCAGGTCAACCGTGCCGCCGCCGGCCCGGCCGATACGGCTGCGGTCAAGGAGCTGGAGACCCGCCAGGCCGAGCTGCAGCAGCGCGAGCTTGTGCTGCGTGAACTCAAGCGTGGCCTGCTGCGCGAAGGTTATGGCCATGCGGCCCGGCTGCAGTTGCTGGCCCGCAGCATTCCGCCCCAGGTCTGGGTGAGCGAGGTCCGCGCCGATGATCTGCGTCTGGAACTCAGCGGTTATACGCTGGAGCCCGCGGCGCTCAATGGCTGGGTGGCCCGGCTGGCCGAAAGCGCCTTGCTCGAAGGCCAGCAGCTGTCCGTGGTCAAGGTCGAGCGGGTGGTGACCGAGGCCCGTGCCGGTGTGCCGGCAAGCAATCCGGTGCCGGCGGTGACCGGTCCCCTGTGGTCCTACACCCTGGTGACCTCCCTGGCCCAGGGCACGGCGGGAGGCAAACCATGAAAGCCTGGTGGACCCGGCTGGCAGCGCGCATCGATGCCATGAGCCTGCGCGAACGGGGCTTCCTCTTTTTCGCCTTGATCGTGCTGGCCCTGGTGCTGGCCGACACCCTGTGGCTGTCGCCGGCCCAGACCCAACACAAGCAGATCACCCAGCGTGTTGCGACCCAGAGTACCGAGCTGCAGCGCCTGCAGCAGGAGCTGCAGAACAGTGGCGGGCCCAGCGGCCCGGCCCAGCGGGTGCGTGACGAGCTGGCTCAGGCGCGTGCGCGTCTGATCGAGGTCAACGAGGAGATCGCCAAGCTGCCCCAGACCCAGGCCGATGAAACCCCCTTGACCAAGGTGCTGGTGCACTTCCTGCGCCGGCACGAAGGCCTGGTGCTGGTGCGCACGGCCACCCTGGTCAAGGACAATCGGGCCCAGCAGCCTGACAGCACGGCCGTGACGCGCCAGGGCCTGGAGCTCACGGTGGCCGGTCCCTATCACGAGCTGACGCGTTATGTGCAGACGCTGGAACGGGCCCTGCCAGCCCTGCGCTGGGGCACCATGCGCCTCACCAGTGAGCGCCAGACGTCCGAGTTGACTCTCCAGGTCTGGCTGATCGGGAGCACCCCATGAAGCACACCCTCTGGCTGCTCGCTCTGGCCCTGGGCTTGTGGGCTCCGCTGGGCGCCCAGTCCCTGAGGGACCCGACCCAGCCACCGGGCGCCGGG
>CAUPRZ010000356.1:0-3258 GCA_963513855.1 uncultured Hylemonella sp. | reverse complement strand
GCGTGATCGGCGGTGTGCTCACCTCGGCCGGCTGCACCGCTGGTGCCGGGGCGACGATCAGCACGGGCGGAGGTGTCACCGGCTGGGTGGTATGCAGGTACCAGGCCGACACCAGCAGCAGCAGGACCAGCAGCGCAGCCGTCAGCCCCCAGCGCAGCGCGCGCTGCCTTGCCAACGGCGTCACGCTGGCTGTCCCATCCATGGCGGCGGGAATCACCGCCTGCGGCAGGTCTGGCACCCGGGCGTCGCCGCGACGCGCATCGAGATCGCGCAACATTTTGTTGATGACGCTCACGACATACCCCTGGTCTTTGCTTGCAAGGTCTGGCTGCGCAGCCCAGGCAGGTGCTGCCACCAGCGCCGATGCGGCACAACGACGCCCGGGGTGTCAGCCGCAGCCAGTTCCACATGCTGCAGCTGTACACGACGCACGTTTTCGCCGAAAGCCAGCAGCAGGCATTTGTGCGCCAACACATTGAGCAGACGCGGCACACCCCGGCTGTAGCGCGCCAGCGCGGTGACGGCCTCGGGTTCGAAGACCCGGATGTCGGTCAGACCGTCTTCGGCTGCAACCGCCAGGCGGTGCGCCAGGTAGGGCCCCACACGTTCGGGCCGCATGCCCCCCAGGTATTCGCTGAAGGTGATGCGCTGCAGCAGCTGACGTATCTGCGGACGCGCCAGCACTTCGTCGAGCTCGGGCTGGCCGAAAAGCACGATCTGCAGCAGCTTGCGCTTCTCGGTCTCCAGATTCGACAGCAGGCGCAGACTCTCCAGTGTGGCCATGCGCGTCGCCTGGGCCTCGTCGATGCAGACCAGCACGGGTCGGCCGGCCTCGGCATGACGCAACAGCACCTCCTGCAGGCGGCTCAGCACCTGGTGGCGGCTCAGCGGCAACTCGAGCGTGACGTTGAGTTCCTGCGCCAGCGCCATCAGCAGATCGTCCGGCCCCATGTCAGGGTTGGGAATGTAGGCGGTGACGAAGTCGTCCTGCAGGGCTCGCAGCAACTGACGGCACAACAGGGTCTTGCCGCAACCAACTTCGCCCACGATCTTGAGGAAACCCTCCCCACTGCGCAGGGCGATCAGCAGGGTGTTGAGTGCGGCCTGAGCGCCTTCGTGCGGATAGAAAAAGGCGGGGTCGGGCGTGATGGAAAACGGCAGTTCACGCAGGGAAAAGTGCCGCAGGTACATCACTTACCTTGCCGCGGGTTGCGCTGGTTTTTCCTTCTCGGAACCATCGATGCGGATCACCTTGCGACGCGAGGCGTCGATGTCTTCCAGCGCGGCACGCGAACGCTCGGTGATGGCCTCCCAGTCCTGCGACGTGCGGATGATGGTGGGCTTGATCAGCACCACGATTTCCTTCTTGCGTGCGACGTTGGCCCGGTTGCCGAGCAGGAAACCGAAGGGGTTGCCTTCTGCCGTCGAGCCCGGCACACCGGAGGCGCTGCGGCTGGCCGACTGCTGCATGAGACCACCGATGGCTGCGATATTGCCGTCCTGCAGGCGCACCATGGTGTCGGTCTCGTTGACGCTGCTCGAAGCCAGCGGCAGACGGTAGGTGCCGATGTCGCCCAGATCCACCGCCTTGGTCTTCTCGACCACGGTGGTCACCGCCGGGTGAATGTGCAGCATGATGCTATTGCCGTCGTCGATCTGCGGCGTCACATCCAGCGCGATGCCGGAGAAAAAGGGCGTGAGCGTCAGTGTGGGCAGGGTCGTGCTCCCGGCCACGCCGACGACGCCGCTGCTGGTGGTGGTGCCGCCCGTGACGTTGGTCACGAAGTAGTCGTCGTTGCCGACCTTGAGCACGGCCTTCTGGTTGTTGAGCGTGGCCACACGCGGGCTGGACAGGGTCTGCACATCACCCTGCGATTCGAGGAAACCCATCACGGCGCCGAACTGGCTGGTCGACAGGGCCAGGCCGAAGATGCCGCCGCCGGTCGCCACCGAAGGTATGGGCACCGGGTTGACGCCCGAGACCACGGCCCCGGAAGCCAGCAGCGGATTGCTGCTCGTCACCCCGCTGCCGATCACCCCGATGCCCCGGTTGCCTGCGGAGCCGAAAGCCCCCCAGTTGATGCCGCTTTGCTGGCCTTCGTTGAGCTCGACCTCGACGATCTTGGCTTCCAGCATGACCTGGCGTTCCACCGCCACCTGCGTGGCCTTGAGGAAACGCTCGACCTGGCGCAGTTCCTCGGGCATGCCACGCACGGCCATGATGCCGGCCTGCGGGCTGATCACCACATTACGTCCTTCGCCACGACCCACCAGGCCGCGCACGGCGTCGGAGAGCTCGGTCCAGAAATCGGAGTTTGAACTGGTGGAGATGCGGCTGCTCTCGGCCTGGCGCTGTCCCTGCCCCTGCGTGGTGCCGGTCGCCGTGCCCGTGGGCGTGGTGCCCGTCGCGGCGCTGGTACCGGTGGCTCCGGTCATGGCCGCGCCCGAAGAAACGCGCAGCTCACTGCGGCCGACACGCTGGGTGTGCGGATAGTTGAGCGTGAAGATGCGGGTCTGCAGCGTCGGGGCATAGATGGTGATGCGACGGCCCTCCATGCGGTAGTCGTAGCCGTACACGTCACGGATGGACTCCAGCGCCTCCTTGACCGTCACACCACGCAAGGTGACGGAGATGCTGCCCGTCACATCAGGGTGCATGAGCATGCTGTAGCGCGTGTCGGCCACCAGGGCCAGGAAGACCTCGCGCGCATTGGCATTGTTGACCAGCAGGTCCAGGCGCGGCTCGGGCGGGGCGGCCACGGCCGGCGGTGCCGGTTCGGCCAGGACATCGCTGACACGGGCGGGGACACCCCCCGTCGTCGCGGCCGCCGATGCCGGCGCGATCTCGGTGCGGATCGCCTCGGCCAGGTCAGGCGTGCGACGGGGCCGTTCGGCGCAACCGGCCAACAGGCCCAGGCACAGAAGCAGTCCGGACAGGCCGTAGCAGCGGTGGGATCGGGTGGTCGTCGTTGCCATCATGGTGTTGCCATTGTCAGGGGTGGAGGCGTGAAGCTCAAGGTTGGGTCGCCGGTACGTTGCGGCGCTGCACACCGGCGTAGAGCGGAACTTTGCGCAGGGCCTGGCCTTCGCGCAGCCAGATCTCGGTCTCGGTGATGCGTTCGATGCGGGCGCGGCCCAGCATCTGACCTTCGGCATAGAGCCGGGTGCCCGTGGCCACATGGCGTTTGCCATCGACCACGATCACCGACCAGGTGGGCGCGCTGGCGCGCGCAGGTGCTGCAGCGCCGCCCGCCCCGG
>CAUPRZ010000355.1:0-3262 GCA_963513855.1 uncultured Hylemonella sp. | reverse complement strand
GCGCCGGGCGCTGCGCTAAAGGCTGCGCTGCGCCCACGTTGTGCAGGCGGGCCAGGAAACGGCCGATCCAGTCCAGCACCTCTTCGTCGTCCAGCTCGGGCG
Organism: uncultured Hylemonella sp.; assembly: GCA_963513855.1. Taxonomy (GTDB): domain Bacteria; phylum Pseudomonadota; class Gammaproteobacteria; order Burkholderiales; family Burkholderiaceae_C; genus Hylemonella. The sequence goes on along the minus strand of CAUPRZ010000355.1, from coordinate 3,160 downwards.
CACGACCGCCGCGGCGCGGGCAGACAGCGAACTGGAATTCAGCATGCTGATGCAGGGTTCGGCCCTGCAGCACCAGCGGCGCCACCACGGGCACCTCGGCCACCTGCAGCTCGGCCGCAAAAGCGTGCTCTTCGAGGATCTGTGCCTCGCTCCAGCGGGCGGGACGGTAGAACTTGGCCACCACCACCTGCCCGTCTTCCAGGTTGACCTGGTAGACGCGGTTCTCGTAGGAGCTCAGGGCCTGCAGGCGGCCGTCGCAGGCCAGGCCCAGGCCTTCGAGGGCATCGATCACGACGTCGGGGGTCAGGTGTTCGTAGGGGTGGCGGGACGCAGTGCTCATGCCTTGATTGTCGCTGCCTCGACACGGCAGCCGAATCGCTGGCGTTTTCCCTAGGCGCTGCACAGGAGGCCATCGCTACACTGGGCCATGGCTCCCATGCTGCCCTTCCACCGCAAGCTCGCGCTCGGCACCGCTGGCGTGGCGCTGGCCGTGGCCGCACTGGCCGGTCTGGCCGTGGGTTTTGTCGCGCACGACAAGGCGGAAGACACACTGGTGGCCCAGATCACCGAGGACACGTTGCGCCTGTTGCGCCAAGAGGCCTTCCGCCCCGAAGGCCCCCTGGCCACACGCAATGCCCAGTCGGCAGCGCAGGCGCTGGCAGCCAGCCACTTTGACATTGCGCAGCTCTACACGGCCGGCGGCCTGCTGATGGCCGAGCACTTCAGCGCCGACGGCCGCGCGCTGGACGCCGAGCTGCCCGTGCAGCGGGGCCGCAGCTATACCCAGTCCTGGTACGAGCGGCGCTGGCTGCCGGGGCGGCGGCCCGCGCAGCGTGTTTTTATTCCGCTGCGCAGCGAGGGCCAGGCCTTGAGCGGCTACTTTGAGGGTGCGCGTCTGGTGCCCGACTGGGAACGCGAGCGCATGCTGCGCGACGCACGACGCGTGGGCGGTTTGACGGCGCTGGCCGTGTTGCTGTGCGCGCTGGCGCTGTACCCGCTGGTGCTGCGCCTGAACCGCGACAGTCAGCGGCTCCAACGTGAGCTGCTCGAATCACATATCGCGATGATGGAAGCGCTGGGCCGGGCCATTGCGCGGCGCGACAGCGACAACGGCATCCACAACTACCGCGTGGCCTGGATCTCGGCCACGCTGGCCGAGGCCGTGGGCCTGCACGGCACGCGCATGCAGGAACTCATTGCGGGCAGCTTTCTGCACGACGTGGGCAAGATCGGCATCCCCGAGCACATCCTGCTCAAACCCGGCCCGCTGAGCAACGAGGAAATGCTCATCATGCACACGCATGTGAGTGCGGGCGAAGACATCGTGGCCGGCGCGGGCTGGCTGGCCGGCGGCCAGGCCGTGGTGGCCGGCCACCATGAGAAGTGGGACGGCACGGGTTACCCGCGTGGGCTGGCGGGCACCGACATTGCGCTGGTGGCGCGCATTTTCGCGATTGCCGATGTGTTCGACGCTCTGTGCTCGCGCCGCCCCTACAAGGAGCCGCTGCCGCTGGAAGCGGCCCTGCAGGCCCTGCGCGAGGAATCGGGCAAACACTTCGATGCGCACCTGATCGAGGTCTTCGACCGCCTCGCACCCGAGGTCTACCGCACCTTGACCGAATCGAGCGAAGAGGAGCTGCAGGCTCTGCTCACGCGCATGGTGCGGAAACACTTCAGCTTGTAGAGAAGCACCCCCTGAGCGGCTGACGCCGCTTCCCCCTCTCTCGCCTGCGGCGGGAGGGGGACGCACCCGGCGGCCCGGCAAAGCCGGTTCCGCGGGTGCCCCCTGACTTATGCCTCTTCTGTCGCTGTGGCGAGCTGTTCGAAGGGCAGGGTCCGCCTGACCAGCACCACACTGCAGGGCGCCTGCTGCATCACCCGAGCGGGCACGCTGGCCATGCAGGCTTCGGGCGTCAGGCCGGGATCGGCCGCCCCCAACACGATGAGGCTGGCGCGGTTCAACCGTGCCCAATCGCCCAGGGCGGTGGCTACATCCGGTGCGACCAGCACATGGCAGGAGGTCTGGTGGTGGGGGCCTTCCAGCGACTGGGCCCAGAGTTGCAGCTGCACCAGCTGGCGGCGCTGGGCCACGCTCTCGCCGCGCGGGCTCTCGGGAATCACGGTCACACAGGCCAGGCGCGCACCCGGTCGAGAACCCAGCGCGCGCAAGGCTGAGCGGCGCAAGGCGTAAAGCATTTCGGCCGGCGTGTCGGCCTGCGGCACGGCCAGCAGGACGATGGGCACCTCGGCGATAAGACGCTGCAGCGCCGGTACCGGCCGCGGCTGCAGCCGCAGGGCACGCAGCCAGCGCCGCCACCGGGTCCAGGCGGCCGCAGGACGCAGGGCCTGGCCGCGGACCGTGACACGCACCTGCTGCGGATGGCGCAGGTCAAAGGCCAGATGCGCGGCCGTGGGGTAGCGCAAGGCGGGCTCGGAGGCCAGGCAACGCAGCAGCACTTCCTGCAACCAGCCGGGGATATCGAGCCGCCAGTGCCGCGGTGGTGGCGGCTCCACCCACAGGCGGCGGCGCAGGCCGGCAGCGCTGTCGGGCAGGCCATGGGGCAGCTCGTGCGTGAGCAGCTGGTAAAGGATGGCCCCGAGGGCGTAGATGTCGCTGCGCGGATCACCGCGCACACCCAACACCTGTTCCGGCGCCATCCAGCCAGGGGCGCCCTGGGCGCGGCCGACCAGCCCGCCCAGCAGGTCGGGGTAATGCGTGTGGCAGGCCAGGCCATAACCGAGCAGCAGCACACGGCCATCGTCCGTGACCCGCACGCGGTCGGGGCGCAGGCCCAGGTGCGTGGTGTGCTGCTGGTGCAGGCTGTGCACGGCCAGCGCCAGCTGGATGCCCAGGCCCAGCACGTCCTGGATGGCCGGCAGGGCCGGCTGGTCCAGGCGCTGCTGCAGGCTGGTGCCGGCGATGTATTCCATGACCAGCCAGGGCTGCTGCTCGAACTCCCCCGTGGCCAGCAGGCGCGGCACATGCGGCCCGTCCAGGGCCTGCAGGATCTGGTGTTCGACCTCCAGGTGCAGGACACCGGGGGCGTCCGCTGCTTCGTCCTGCGGCACTTTCATCACCAGGGGGTAGCCCGGATCGGGCCGACCCTCGGCGCAGTGCACGCGGTAGAGCCGGGTCGCGCGGCCACCCGGCAGACACTCG
>CAUPRZ010000354.1:0-3274 GCA_963513855.1 uncultured Hylemonella sp. | reverse complement strand
GGACTACCATAATGGACAGTTTTTATGGTGCCGACAAATTCGAGACTGATTCGAACGCTTTGTGCTAATTAGTTGCTCGATTTTGGATGGCGGGCTGGGCCAGCTCCAGGCCGACCCGGCGCTGGTGGCCAACACGGGGATCGCAGCAAAAGGATCGGGGTCAAAAAGGATCGGGGTCAGGCCTTACATTTGACACCCACCTCACCACTCGATAGTCTGCGAACTCCTGAATTCAGGAGAGCGCACAGATGGCCAGACCCTTACGCATCGAGTTCGCCGGAGCGCTGTAGCATGTGACAGCGTGAGTCAATGCGCGGCAGGACATTGAATCGCCCCGGGTATCAAGGAAGCGGGTTGATTGACGTTGCGACGCCATCCAACTGGCCGTCCGTCGACAGTGCATAGGGCACATGTTGCGGTACCACGAGTGTTCCCTGCGCATCGGGGATGGCCTCGATCTGTATCAGGGGGGCGGATCCGCGCACACCCCCGAAGATGGTGGCAAAAGCGGTATCGGCGGCGTCGCGGCCGGTGCCAAAGCGCACAAAACCCATGGGGATGGCCACACCCGAAGGGTCGAAGATGTACCAACGGTCCCCCAGATAGACCTCCACATAGGCATGGAAGTCGGTCGGTCCCAGGATGGGGTCCGCACCATAGTCGATGCCGGTGGCAAAACGGGCCGGTATGTTGACGGCGCGGCACAGGGCAATCATCAGATGGGCAAAGTCGCGGCACACACCGACTTCTTCCACCAGCGTATCGACCGCGGACGTGTTGCCGGTGGATGAGTTGGAGCGGAAGACGACGCGGTTCAGCACCCAGTCGCGGATGGCCTGGACCCGGCTGTAACCCTGCCACAAATGGCCAAACTCCTTGACCGCCAGCCGGTGCAGTCGGTCTGACTGGCAATAGCGACTGGGATAGATGTAGGGCAGCACCGAGCCCGGCAGCTTGGCCACGGCCACCTCGCCGATCTGCGCCGGTGCGGCGCTGTGGTGGTTGATGTCTACCGTGGCGTCATAACGCACGGTCAGCGGGCCGGCAAAGGCCTGGAGGCGCAGGAAGCGTGTATGCGTGACGGGATCGGTGTCGAGAATGGGCAGCAGGTTCTGGCTGATGTGCAGAGACTCGCTCACCACGACCTGGTGCCGGGTTTTTGCGGCATGAATGCTAAAGATGAAATCGCTACCGGGTGGGTCGATTTCGTAATTCAGCTCGATCGAGAATTTGAGTCGGACCAACAGGATCTTTCGTTGTACGGTCACCCTTTGCGCGGAGGCAGGGATGGCCGTGGATACAGAGGTCTGCTCTCAATTCATCATGAACCTTGCCGCAGATCCAGCGTGAACGGGAATTCGCGGCTGCCTGGCAGGGCACTGGTGGCTGGCGGCACCTTCATGAGGCCTTGTGTATGGCCCATGCGGAAGAAACGCGCCAGGCGCCGGCTCTCGGCTTCGTAGGAGTTGACGGGGAAGGTGTCGTAGTTGCGCCCGCCCGGATGCGTCACGTGGTACTGGCAGCCGCCCATGGAGCGCTTCATCCAGGTGTCCACGATGTCGAAGGTCAGCGGCGCGTGCACGCCGATGGAGGGGTGCAGGGACGACGGCGGGTTCCAGGCCTTGTAGCGCACACCGGCCACGAACTCGCCCACCGTGCCGGTGGACTGCAGGGGCAGGGCCTGGCCATTGACGGTGACGGCGTAACGGCTCGGGTTCAGGCCGCTCACACGCACCTCAATGCGTTCCAGCGAGGAATCGACATAACGCGCGGTGCCGCCCGACGTGCCCTCTTCGCCCATCACATGCCAGGGCTCCAGGGCATTGCGCAGGGTCAGCTCGATGCCCATGCTCTGGACCTCGCCCACGAGTGGGAAACGGAACTCGAAGTGCGGTGCGAACCAGGCGTCGTCGAAGGCAAAACCGGCCTGCCGCATCTCGGTCATCACGTCGGCGAAGTCCATGTGCACAAAGGCGGGCAGCAGGAAACGGTCGTGCAGCTCGGTGCCCCAGCGGGTGGCGGGGGCCAGATAGGGGGTGTCCCAGAAGCGGGCCACCAGGGCGCGCAAGAGCAACTGTTGCACCACGCTCATGCGCGCGTGCGGCGGCATCTCGAAGGCGCGCAGCTCCAGCAGGCCCAGGCGGCCGGTGGCGCTGTCGGGCGAGTACATCTTGTCGATGCAGAACTCGCTGCGGTGCGTGTTGCCGGTGATGTCGACCAGGATGTTGCGCAAGGTGCGATCAAGCAACCACGGGGGCATGTCAGTGCCGAACTTTTCCCGGTTGCTCTGGATCTCGCGCAGCGCGATTTCCAGCTCGTAGAGCTGGTCGTTGCGCGCCTCGTCCACGCGGGGGGCCTGGCTGGTCGGGCCGATGAACATGCCGCTGAAGAGATAACTCAGCGAGGGATGGTTGTGCCAGTAGAGCAGCAGGCTGGCCAGCAGCTCGGGCCGGCGCAGGAAAGGGCTGTCGGCCGGGGTGGCGCCACCCAGCACCATGTGGTTGCCCCCACCCGTGCCGGTGTGGCGACCGTCGGTCATGAACTTCTCGGCCGAGAGCCGGCATTCGAAGGCCGCGTTGTAGAGGAACTCGGTGTGGTCCACCAGCTCGCTCCAGTTGTGGGCGGGGTGGATGTTGACCTCGATGACGCCCGGGTCCGGCGTGACCTGCAGCAGCTTGAGGCGGGGGTCGCGCGGCGGCGGGTAGCCTTCGAGCACGATCTTCATGCCCAGCTCCTGCGCCGTGGCTTCCACGGCGGCCAGCAGGTCCAGGTAGTCTTCCAGGCGGGCCAGCGGCGGCATGAAGACGTAGAGCAGGCTGGACTTGCCGCCGTGCGCGTGCTCGGCCTTGGGGCCGTTGGCGCGCATGGGGTCGCGGGCTTCCACGCACAGGGCGGTGCGGGTGATCCAGTCTGCGGATTCGAAACGCTGGGGTGCCTGGGTCTGCGTGGCACCTGCCGCGGCGCCAGTGCCTTTGCCCGCGGCTGCGGGACTTGAAGCCTGGGCGCCGGCCTGGCTTGCCGCGGCCGCCGCGCCACTGCGCTGATGCGGTGCGTACTGCGCACGCAGCTGTGCGGCCTGCGGCAGTGGCGTGCGTGGTGCGTAGGGGTCCTGTTCGATCAGGTAGGGGTAGTCGCCGGATTTGACCCAGGGCAGGGATTCCAGCGGCAGGCGGTAGCCCATGGGCGAGTCCCCGGGCAGCAGATACATGCGGTCGTCGCGGAAGAACCAGGGCCCGGTGGACCAGGTGGCGCCGGCGAGGGTGGTGTCGTTGGC
>CAUPRZ010000353.1:0-3277 GCA_963513855.1 uncultured Hylemonella sp. | reverse complement strand
GGTGGAGGTGGGCGGGATGGTGCCGTTGGCCTCGCGGTAGGCCACGTTGTCCAGGCTGCGCTGCATGCCCAGGGCCACACGGGCCTGGGTCAGCATGTCGCCACCCAGCACACTCTCCAGGTCCGCGCCCAGCGAGGGGGCCTTGCCATGGGCTCGCAGACGGCCCGTGATAGGGTGACCATGACCCTGCGTCATCTCGTTCTCGGCCGCGGCCGAGAAGCTCATGCCCAGGTCACAGAAGCGTTTCAGCTGTGCATCGCTCAGTGCATGACCGTGCACGATGTTGATCTGTGGGCCCAGCAGACCCTCGGCCTCCAGCTTTTCCCAGCCCTCGGGCGTGCGCGCCGCGCCGCCTCCCTGGTGCAGGGAACCCACGACGCCCAGCTCCTTGACCATACGGAAGTCATGCAGGGCCACGTCCAACGTGGAATAGTGCGGGCCCAGCACGGCCGCGTGCACGCTGAGCAGTTCGCGTCCTTGGTGTGCTTTCAACAAACGCTCGACTTCGGCGCGCGGGTGCGGCACTTCCCAGAAAGGGCGCTCGCCCGGCTTGGGGTCGGGCTTGGGCGTGCCGTGGAAAAAGGCCGCACGTATGCCGGACTCCAGCAGACCGGTGATGGCCGCGTCGTTGTGCGCCGGCGTCTTGTTGTTGTGACACCAGTCGGCCAGCGTGGTGGTGCCGCAGTTGAGCTGGTTGAGCGCCCCTACAAGGGTGGCGATGTACAGATCCTGCGGCTCGAACACCGTGGCCAGGCCCGCGTGCATGTTCTTGAAGTATTCCAACAGCGTCCAGTTGGCGGCCAGGCCGCGCAGCGCGGTCTGCCAGGTGTGCATGTGCGCATTGACCAGGCCGGGGATCACGATGCAGCCCGTGGCGTCCACCACCAACGCGTCGTCGACGTGGAGGGTGGGCGCGATCTGGGTGATCGTGTCGCCTGTCACCAGCAGGTCGGCGCACGGCAGGTCACCCTGCCGGTCCAGGGTGATGACGGTGGCGCCGCGGATCAGGGTGCGCACAGCAGACCTAAGCACTCAGGACGACAGGCCGTCGGGGATCTGCAGGTTCAGCGGCTTGATCTGCAGACCGGCGTCGTTCGCCGTCTCCTGCAGCAGGATGGCGAAGTCCACATTGTCGTGTCCGTGGCCCACCATGCGGGCAATCGACTCCCGTGTTGCGGCCGCCGAGGGCATGGCCACACCGTGCGCCTTGGCCGCGCTCATGCCCAGGTCCATGTCCTTGAGCAGCAGCTTGGGGGTGAAGGTCACCTGATCCCAGTTGAGGTTGCTCAACACCGGTGTCTTGTAGCGCGTGTACATGGAACCCAGCACCGAATCGTTGATGCTTTCCAGAAAGACGTTGCGCGGAATGCCCGCCTTCTCGGCCAGCACGGTGATCTCGCAGAGGTTCTGGATGATGACGCCGAACATGGTGTTGTGGGCGATCTTCCAGATGCGGGCCAGCTCGCCCTCGCCCACCCACATCACCTTGCGCGCCATGGCCTGCAGATAGGGCTCGACCTCGCCATACAGCGCCTTGGGGCCGGACGACACCGTGAGCAGCTTGCCGGCCTTGGCCACCTTGGCATTGCCCGAGACCGGGGTACAGAGATACCCCACACCCATGCCTTCGAGCTGGGCACGGATCTCGGCCGAACCTTCCTGGGAGATGGATGAGCTGTCCACCACCACCTTGGGTTTCTTCGCGCCGCTCACCAGACCGCCAGCGCCGAACAACACTTCCTTGAGGTCGTCGGTGGTGGAGACCATGGTGAAGACCACGTCGCAGCTGGCCAGGTCGATCTTGTTGGCCTCAATCTTCGCGCCGTACTCGGCCAGGTGCGCGGCCTTGGAAGCTGTGCGGTTCCAGACATGGACCGTGTGGCCCGCTTTCAGCAGCTTGGTGACCATGGCCTCGCCCATGCGACCCAGACCGATCCAGCCTATCTTTTTGCTCATGACGCTTGTCTCCTCAGTTCTTGTGCGTGTACAGCTTTGCAGTGTTCTGCAAAGCCACGACGGGTACAAGGCGTCCGGGGGAAATCAGTTTTCCGATGGGCGAAAAAAAGCCGAGCAAAGCTCGGCTTGGTCGGGTTTGGTCGAGGAGCCGGATCGTGCCGGCTGGCCCTCAAACCCGCTCGAGAACCACGGCGATGCCCTGCCCCACCCCGATGCACATGGTGCACAGGGCGTAACGGCCACCGCTGCGCTGCAACTGGTTCACCGCCGTAGTGGCCAGGCGCGCACCCGAAGCCCCCAGGGGATGGCCCAGGGCGATGGCACCGCCGTTCGGGTTGACCCGGGGGTCGTCGTCACGCACGCCCAGCTGGCGCAACACGGCCAGGCCCTGGGCGGCGAAGGCCTCGTTGAGCTCGATCACGTCCATCTGCGCTATCGTCAGGCCAGTCAGCGCCAACACCTTCTGCGTCGCCGGCGCCGGGCCGATGCCCATGATGCGCGGGGCCACGCCGGCCACGGCCATGCCCACAACACGCGCGCGTGGCGTCAGGCCGTACTTCTTCGCGGCTTCCTCGTTGGCCAGCAGCAGGGCACAGGCCCCGTCGTTGACACCCGAGGCATTGCCTGCCGTCACCGTACCGCCCTCGCGCACGATGGGCTTGAGCTTGGCCAGAGCTTCCAGCGAGGTCTCGCGCGGATGCTCGTCCTTGCTGACCACGATGGCGTCGCCCTTCTTCTGGGCGATGGTTACGGGCGTGATTTCGGCATCAAAAAAGCCGGCCTTCTGCGCGGCCACGGCCTTGAGCTGCGAGGCCAGGGCCATCTGGTCCTGATCGGCGCGGTTGATCTTGTACTCATCAGCCACGTTCTCGGCCGTCTCGGGCATGGAGTCGGTGCCGTACTTCTGCTTCATGAGCTTGTTGACAAAACGCCAGCCTATCGTGGTGTCAAACATCTCGGCACTGCGGCTGTAGGCACTCTCCGCCTTGCCCATCACAAAAGGCGCACGGCTCATGCTCTCCACGCCGCCGGCGATCATCAGGCTGGCCTCGCCGGACTTGATGGCGCGCGCCGCGCTGCCCAGCGCGTCCAGCCCCGAACCGCAGAGGCGGTTCACGGTGGAGGCCGCCACCTCGGGCGGCAGACCGGCCAACAGTGCCGACATACGGCCCACATTGCGGTTGTCCTCTCCGGCCTGGTTGACGCAGCCGTAGATCAGATCGGTCAGGGCCGCCCAGTCGACTTTCGGGTTACGCGTCATCAGCGCGGCAATGGGGATGGCACCGAGGTCGTCAGCGCGCACGCTGGCGAGCACACCGCC
>CAUPRZ010000352.1:0-3281 GCA_963513855.1 uncultured Hylemonella sp. | reverse complement strand
GCGCGCGGTGCCGGCCAGCACCGGGCCCAGCAGCTTGCCCGCGCCCTGGGCCGCGAAGTACAGGCACAGGCCGAAGGCGAAGAAGGCGTAGGCCGGCGCCACCCAGCGGAAGTAGCTGCGCGCATAGGCGAGCACCTGCGGCTGGTCGGTGAACAGGCCCGACCAGGCATCGGGGAAAACGGCCACCAACAAGCCGATGCCCCCGACGATGGCCGCCGCCAGGCCCGCCCCCGTCCAGGCCACACGCCGCGCGCGCTCCACCCGGCCCGCGCCCAGGGCCATGCCCACCAGGGGCAGGCAGGCCACGCCGATGGCGAAGGTGATGGGGATCAAGAGAAATTCGAGTCGCGCACCGATGCCGTAACCGGCCAGGGCCTCGGTGCCAAAACCGGCCACGATGCGTGTGACGATGAGAATGGTCAGCACCGTCTGCAGGGCCGACAGGCTGGAGACCGCGCCGACCCGAAGGATGTCCATGAAGTTCTCGCGCTCCAGCCGCGCCGAGAACACCAGTTGCACACGGGCCCGGCCCGAGCGCAGATGACGGAAGAGATAGACCGCCCCCAGGGTGAAGGCCAGCACCTGTCCCAGCGCAATGCCCGCCATGCCCAAGCGTGGCACGGGGCCCCAGCCCAGCCCCAGCAAGCCGCCCAGCCCGATCTGCCCCACTGCTACCAGCAGCAAGGTGATGGACGGTGTTTTCATGTCGCCCGCGCCACGCAGGGACGAGGCAAAGGCGTTCAGCAGCCAGATGGCCAGCGCGCCGGCAAAAGCCACCACGGCATAGGCCAGGGCCTCGTCCAGCGCAGCCTCACGCCCGCCGATCAAGGCAATGATCGGTCGCCCCCAGACCAGCACCAACAGGCTGAAGAACAGGCCCAGCACCGCGCTGATGACCACGGCGTGCAGCACCAGCGCATTCGCTCGCGCGGGCTGCCCCGCACCCAATGCACGGCTGATGGCCGAGGCGATGCCCCCGCCCATGGAGCCGGCCGAGAGCATCTGCTGCAGCATGATGAGCGGGAACACCAGGGCCATGCCCGCCAGCGGCGCCGTGCCCAGTACACCCACATAGACCGTCTCGGCCACGCTGACCAGGGCCGTGGCCACCATGGCGAACATATTGGGCAGGCTCAGCCGCCAGATGGTGGGCAGGATGGGGGCGGTGGTGAGATCGGTGGGGGCAGCCATGGCTGCCATCATGGCAGGCCTGCCGTTTTTCTGCTGCGCAGAGGCGACAGGTTCTCAAAGCCCGATACCGCGCGCCATCATGGCTGCCAGCACAGGCAGGGCCACGATAAGCAACAGCTGCCAGCCCACCCAGCGTCGTGTGTCAACCACCTGCGCCTCTGCAGGCAGTTGGCCCGAGGTCTTGAGCTGTTTGAGCCAGCGCGGGTAACGGATGGTGGGCACGATGGACAGCAGGCCCACGAGCACAAACACCGCCACCTTGGCCCAGAAGACCGGGTTCTGAAAATAGAAGTCCGCCCCCTTGGCCCCCCAGATCACCCGTGCAAAGCCCGCGGCCAGCAGCAGCATGGCCGCGCCCCCATAGGCCTGGTCCACCCGGGCCAGGGTGCGCACCCCATCCGCCGAGGGCGGCTGGCGCAAAAGAACAAATTCAGCAAACAGCGCCGCGATCAAGATCAGCAGCGCCCAGTGGTGGATGACGGCCAGGGCCAAGTCTCGTGTCATGTTCAACTCCTAGTGCAACAGCAGGGGCAGGATACCCGTGTTGCAGACACGGCATCGTCAGTACACCAACCGCCCCTCGCCGTTGACGACTGCGATTTCGACGTAGCCGCTCCCCACATTGCTGCGCACGAAATTGACGTGGTAACCCCCGAGGTCGCAGTCACCCATGGTGCGCCAGGCCCGCAGCAGGGCCGTGGGGCTGGGCTCGCGGGCGCGGCGCAGCCCTTCGGCCAGCACACGGGCCGTCACATAACCCTCCAGGTGGAAGGCGCTGTAGGGCCCCGCGGTGCCGGCCTGCCGCATCGCGGTCTGGAACTGGCTTTGCAAGGCCATGCGTCGGCCATTGGGGTCGGGGTAGACCTGGGCCAGGCCCACGCCGCGCGCCGCGCCTTCGGCCAGCTGATGGATCTGCGCTGGCGACACATAACTCAAGGCGTACAGAGAACTCCGGTAGCCCGCCTTGCGCAACGCCACAATTCCTTCCACGCCGAAACGCGGACTGCCCAGCACCAAAACACCTTCCACCGGCGTCGCGGCGACCCGGGCGGCGACCTCAGCCAGTACTTCGCTCTCTGCATCCACGACCACGGCCCCCAGTTTCATGCCCAGCGCCGCAGCCACCTTCTGCGCCACACCCAGGCCACTGGTCCCCATGGAAACATCCTGGTACACCACGGTCATCTGTGTCACACCCAGAGTGGCCGCGTGACGAACAATGCTCTCGACCTGCTGCCGGTCGCTGGCGCGGATATGCAAGAGCCGTTCATGGCCTGGACTGCGCAAGCTGTCGGCGCCGGGAACGGCGTTAAGAACGAGAACATCTGCTGTGTCCAACAGTTTGTCGTCGAGCAGGCGCTGCACGCTGTCGGTGCCCACGGGCGAGAGCAGTGCCACCGGTCGCAGCTTCATGGCGGCATGGAACTGACGCACAAAACCCTGGGCCTCGAAACCGTCGTCGAGTTCGAACAGCGCGAGTCGACGGCCCTGGATGCCACCGGCCCCGTTGATCTGGGCAAAGGCCGCCTTGATGCCGCGGTTGATCTGCGTCGCCGCCGGCACCGGCGTGCCGGTGAAAGGGCCGATCTGGCCGACCAGAATGTCGCCGCCGCTGGCCTGGGCCTGGGCGCCGCTCGGCAGGGCCAGGCTGCCGGCGGCGGCCATCAGTCCGCGACGCTGCAAGTCGATGCGCATGGGTGTCTCCTCGTTGTTGTCGGGAGCCCGGCGCTCTGCGGCGTCCTGGGCGGCACGGAGCGCTCAGGCCTGCAGATAGGCCGTCTTGACCGTGGTGTAGAACTCCGCCGCGTAACGTCCCTGTTCACGTGGGCCATAGCTGGACGCCTTGCGCCCGCCGAAGGGCACGTGGTAGTCCACGCCCGCCGTCGGCAGATTGACCATCACCATGCCGGCCTGCGCGTGGCGCTTGAAGTGCGTGGCATGTTTGAGCGAGGTGGTGGCAATGCCGGCGGCCAGGCCGAAGGGGGTGTCGTTGGCGAGCAGCAGCGCCTCCTCGTAGTCGCGCGCACGCAGCACGCTGACCACGGGGCCGAAGACCTCTTCGCGGTTGATGCGCATGGTGGCCGTGGTCT
>CAUPRZ010000351.1:0-3284 GCA_963513855.1 uncultured Hylemonella sp. | reverse complement strand
ATAGGGCACGTGCAGGCATTCGTTGGGGCCGTGGGCATTGCTCCTGGGGCCCAGCACGCCGCAGACCATCATCTGCGCCTTGGGAAAACCGCGCGACAGCATGTTCATCAGCGGGATGGTACCGCCCTGGCCGATGTAGCCGCAGGACGCGCCGTAGAAGCTGCGCGAGGCCGCGTCCATGGCCTGGCCGAACCAGGGCGCACTTTCGGGTGCGTTCCAGCCCGTGGCCGAGCTCAGGCCCTCGAAGGTCACGCGGGCCTGGTAAGGGGCGTTGTCTTCGAGCAGGGTCTTGAGCTCCTGCACGGCCGAGGCGGCCTCCACCAGGGGCGGCAGGCGCAGCGAGAGCTTGAAGGCGGTGTAGGGCCGCAGCACATTGCCGGCGTTCTGCAACTCGGGCAGGCCTTCGGCACCGGTGACGCTGAGCGTGGGGGTCCAGGTGCGGTTGAGCAGGGCCTGCACGGGGTCGGTCGTCATGGGCAGGGCCAGGCGTGTATCGCCCTCGCAGTCGTAGTGCACCCAGGGGAAACGTTTGTACAGCTCCTCACCCAGGATGGCGGCCGTGGCGCGGGCCTGGGCCAGGCGTTCGGCGGGCACTTCGCAGTGGAAACTCTGCGGCAACAGGCGCCCGGTCTTGCTGTCTTCCAGCCGGTCCAGCACCTGGCGCATGATGCGAAAGCTCGAAGGCACCAGGCCGCTGGCGTCGCCCGAGTGCACACCTTCGGTGAGGATTTCCACCTTGAGCACACCGCTGGCCATGCCGCGCAGGCTGGTGGTGAGCCAGAGCTGGTCGTAATTGCCGGCGCCCGAATCCAGGCAGACCACGAGGCCCACGTCGCCCAGGCGTGTGCGCAGGGCATCGATATAGGGCAGCAAATCGTAGGAACCGCTTTCCTCGCAGCTCTCGATGAGCCCGACGATGCGCGGGTGCGCGAGCTTCTGGCTCTTGAGGGCCTGGATGGCCGCGATGCTGGCGTAGACAGCGTAGCCGTCGTCGGCGCCACCGCGGCCATAGAGCTTGCCGTCTTCGTATTTGGGCGTCCAGGGCCCCAGATCATTGCGCCAGCCATTAAATTCCGGCTGCTTGTCCAGGTGGCCGTACATGAGCACGGTCTGGGCCGACACGGCAGCGCCGGCCTCGCCCCGGCTGGCCGGCACTTCGAAGAAGATCACAGGCGTGCGGCCTTCGAGGCGGATCACCTCCAGCTTCAGCCCTTCCACCTTCTGCGCCTCGACCCAGGCCGCCGCATGGCGCACCACGGTGTCGATGTAACCATGCTGCGCCCACTGCGGGTCGAACGTGGGCGACTTGGCCGGGACAGCGATGTAGTCCCTGAGCTGGGGCACGATCTGACCATCCCAGGTCTGGGAGATTTCTTCCAGAGCCCGGGCGCTGTCGAGCACGGTTTGTGGAGCACGGGTATTCATAAGCATCCTTGTCGAAATGCTGAGCCGCTACCAGTATATTCACCCCCCGAAGCACCTACTGGCAGGGGTGCTTACACTCTCACACCCAAAGAATTCCAGGAGACATCCCTTGAAAACCGTCGCCCCCCTGCGCCGTTGCCTGCTGACGGCCTGCCTTTCGGCCCTGGCCTTCGGCGGCCTGGCCCAAAGCGCCCTGGCACAGACCAAGATCCCCCTGCGCATTTCCAGCCCCGCCGTCCCCGACGACTGGCACGCCAAGATGTGGACGGTGTTCAAGGACACGCTGGAAAAATCCGCGCCCAACCAGTTTGACGTGCAGATCAACCTCAACGCCTCACTGTTCAAGCAGGGGACCGAGCCGGCGGCCATGGCGCGCGGCAATCTGGAGCTGGCCTCGATCTCGGCCTTTGACATTGCCAAGCTGGTGCCCGCCTTCTCGATCTTCACCGCAGGTTATGTGGTGCGGGACCCGCAGCATCAGCAGAAGGTCTTCAACGGCCCCATCGGCGCCGAGCTGTTCAAGACGGTGTCCGACAAGATGGACCTGACCGTGCTGTCCACGGTCTATCTGGGCACACGCCAGCTCAACCTGCGTGAGGTGCGCAACGTCCGCACACCGGCCGACCTCAAGGGCGTGAAGCTGCGCATGCCCGGCACCAAGGAATGGCTGTTCCTGGGCGACGCCCTGGGCGCCACCGCCACACCCCTGGCCTTTGGCGAGGTGTATCTGGGCCTGAAAACCGGCACCATCGACGGCCAGGACAACCCCCTGCCTACGGCGCGCGCCGCCAAGTTCTATGAGGTGACCAAACAGCTGGTGCTGACCCAGCACCTGGTCGACAGCCTTTTCATCACGATGTCCAACAAGAGCTGGAATGCCCTGACGCCGGCGCAACAGCAGCAGGTGACGGCCGCCGCACGGGCCGCTGCACAGTTCAACAACGAGAACCGGATCAAGGAAGAGGGCCAGCTGGTGGACTTCTTCAAGCAGCAGGGCCTGCAGGTCAGCACCCCCGACGTCGAGGCCTTCCGCAAATCGGTCCAGGACACCTACGCCCGTTCGGACTACGCCAAGGTCTGGCCGGCCGGTCTGCTGGACCGTATCAACACCACCCGCTGATCCATGGGTCTGCTGCGCAAGGCTGCCCAGACGCTGGGCGGGTTGATGTTCCTGGGCCTGTTCGGGGTCTTCCTGATCCAGATCACGGCCCGCTTCGGTTTTGACCGGCCCCTGCCCTGGACCGACGAGCTGGCGGTGGTGCTCTACCTGTGGGTCATCCTCTGGGCTGCGGCCTTTATGGTGCCCGAACGCGAGCACGTGGTGTTCGACCTGCTGTGGAACAGCGCCAGCCTGCGCGTACGCCGCGTCATGCGTTTCGCAGGGCACCTGATGATCGGCGGCCTGGCGGCGGTGGCCCTCCCGGCCAGCTGGGACTATGTGCATTTCATGGGACGCGAGGGCACGCCCGTGCTGGGCCTGTCTTTTGAGTGGGTCTTCCTGCCCTTTGTGCTGCTGCTGCTGGCCCTGGTGTGGCGCAGCCTGCATGGCCTCTGGCGAACCTGCCGGGGACTGGACCTGGAAGATCTGGAGCACAGATCATGAGTCTGGCGCTGTGGGCCCTGGTGGGTGTGGTGCTGGCCGGCATGCTGCTGCGTATGCCCATCGGTTTTTCCATGCTGATGGCCGGCGTGGCCTACCTGCTGGTCAAGGGCCAGGACCTGGGCCTGGTGGCCGAGCAGGTCAGCAACGGCCTGTACAACAGCTATGTGCTGCTGGCGGTGCCGCTCTTTGTCTTCGCGGCCAACATCATGAACGCGGGCACGGTCAGCGAACGCATCTTCGATTTCTGCCGCATCCT
>CAUPRZ010000350.1:0-3284 GCA_963513855.1 uncultured Hylemonella sp. | reverse complement strand
TGAGCATGAAGGGGCGCTGGGTGCGGTGTTTCAGCAGCACGCCCAGGATGCCGGCATACCCCGTGGAGATCGAGTGGTACATCCGGGCCTTCGGTGCGCGCAGCGCGACTTCGCGTAGCCGCCAGAAGGGGGTGTGGATGTTGCGAATCGTCCAGAAGTAGTCGACGAAGGAGGGGTCGGCGCTGCGCTGGCGGTAGCCCTTCTTGACATATTCCCAGGCAGCCTTGCTGTAGAGAAAGACTTCCTGCGTGAGGCGCCCATCAGGGCCGGCCTCGTCCATGAGCTGGGAGAACAGGCGCTTGCAGTCGGGGTGGCGGATGTTTTCGTGCAGCAGGCTGTGCATTTGGTCCACCTCCTGCATGACACCCGGGTCCGCCTCGACTGGCATGACCGGCGGGCTCTCGCGGTTGTCGTAGAGGTAGCTGACGTCCAGGTGCACCAGGTTGGCGGGCAGCTGATAGCGCATGTCGCCGTAGTCCTCGGGGCGTGCGCCCAGGAAGATGGCTCCGAACTTCAGCTCGGGGAAACCACGGATGATCTGGTTGACCCAGCTCGACACGCCGCCGGCCACATAGGGGAAGGTGCCCTCCAGCAGCAGCAGGACGTCGACTTCCTCGGCCTGCGGCAGGCGCTGGTCAGAGGTGGGGGAGGTGGTGGTGTTCACTGAGTTTGCTCACGGTTGCGCGTCCGTTCCAGAGGTTGACCACCGCGGTGGTCCGCGCGGCGGTGTTCATTTGGGCCAGCGGCGTCAGGAGTTCGTGCACGCGATCAAACTGGCGGCTGTCAAAGGCGATCTCGGCCAGGTAGGGCAGCCCCGAGACCGGCGGCAGACCCTGGGCCAGGGCGCGCTGGAAGACGTCTTCGGCCGCGCCCAGCTCATGCTGCGCCAGCAGGATGCGGCCCTGCAGCAGCAGCAGGCCGGGGCTGGGCGCTACGCCCGTGGCCAGCGCATTTTCCAGATACTCGCGCGCCTGGCGCAGGATGTGGCGGCGCAGCTCGCCCTGGGCCAGGCAGGCATAGACCATCTCCCAGTGCAGCTCGGCCAGCTGGCGCAGGCAGTCGTAGCGCTGCTCGGCGCTGAGCTCGGTCTCGAGCTGGGCACGCTCGCGCTGGATGTTGCGCGAGATGCGCTTTTCTTCGCCATCGAGCATGCCGAAGGCGAGCAGGCGCACATCGTCGGTGTCGTCGCCGAGCAGGCCCTCGAGGATAGGGTTGGCCACCCGGCCTGGCACGGCCTGCAGCGTGAGCAGGGCCCGCATGCGGATGTCCCCCGGCACCTGGGCGTCCAGGCGCGAGCGGATGCCACCCTGGCTGCTGCGGATGGTGTCGGGCGCCTGGACATCGTATTCGGGCAGCGCGACCGAGCTGGGCTGGGCCTGGCGCGCGGCCTGGCGGGCCTGTTTCATGGACAGGCGCGTGATGAGCAGGATGGCCAGCGGGCCGACCACGGGGGCGATGAAGGAGAAGTTGAACAACAGCAGCAGCGCCGCGCCGCGCGGGCGTCGCAGGTGCGCGGGCATCAGGTTCAGGCAGGCCAGGGCCACGCCCAGGCTGATGATGGCGTGCAGACACAGCATCGCCGTCAGCATGGCCAGGCTGCGCGACTCCACCAGCGGCGCCAGCAGGCGCTGCAGGGTGTCGGGCAGCACGGCCCAGGGGACGATGTGTGTGGGGCTGCTCATGCCTGTTGCGCCGGGGCCAGGATGCGGGCCAGTGCCTCCACGGGGTCTTCGATGTCGAAGTTGATCGGCTGCAGGCGCACACCCAGGGTGTCCAGGGTGCCCTGGAAGCGGCTGTCCAGCCATTGCTCGATGCGGAGCATGAAACCGGCCATGGCGGCCGGGCTGGCCAGGGGCATGAGCACGGCGATCAGGGGGTGGCCCAGGGCCTCGGTCTGCCAATACACATCCAGGCCGCGCTTGATGCGCAGGAACTCGGCGGGGATACCTCGGCTGCGTTCGCCCTCGAAGCGCATGACCATGATCTGGCTGCCCATGCCGGTGCGTTCCTGCAGGCTGTGCATGCGCGCCAGTTCTTCGGCGAACTGCGCCGGGATGCCGGGCAGACGCTGCTGGATGGCATGCACGGCCGGGCCGCTGCGCACGCTGTCGGCGTAGTAGCTCAGGATGACCGACATCATCTGCAGGTTCTCGACGTTGAGCGCAAAAAATGGCATGCGCGTCACGGCGAGCACGCCCACCATGGTGTCCTGGCCGGCGATCAGCGGCACCACCACCAGCTGCCCGGTCTCCCGGTTCAGGCTCAGCTCCTGGCTCGCGATGTGCGCGAGCTGCTGCTGCTCCAGGGCCAGCAGGAAGAGCTCGTCGCGCGGGTCCAGCGGCACCGGCTCGCCCAGGCGCGTCACGATTTCACCGAGCTCGTGTCCGGTGCCGCGCGGCACCAGGGTGTAGAGCGTGGCGGCCTCGATGTTGACGTACTGGGCCAGCAGGTGCAGCAGGGCGTCGGCGCCGGGCATGGGGCTGTTGGCCTGGCCGCTGGTGGCGATGGTGCGCAGATGCACCAGGGCATCACGCAGGGAACTGGGGCGCGCGAGCATCTCGTGTTCAAGCCGGTCGTGCGAGAGGTTGAGCAGCAGGTGGCGCTTGGTGATACGGGAGATCCGCTCGGCCAGGTAGATGTTGGCCTCTTCCAGGCGCAGATTGCGGTCGCGCCAGATGTCGCTGAACTCACCACACAGCAGCACCAGCAGACCACCGCCGAAGAAGTATTCGAGGCCGAAGGCGTCGGGCAGGCGCCCGTAGTGCTCGGCGAGGAACCAGCTCAGGATGAGGGGCACACAGCCCAACAGGCCGGGCGTCACGCCGTAGCGCAAGGCCACCAGGGCCGGGGCAAACCAGACCCAGGGAAAAAGCTCCTGTACCAGCAGGGGATCACCTGGCTCGAAGTGCCAGGCCAGCGCGGCGGCCAGGGCCGGGATCAGCAGCGCTTCCAGCCACTGGGCCCAGGCGTTCAGGAGTTCGGGCGCCAGCCGTCCGGCGCGCCAGGCACGTTGGAAGATGCGGGTCAGGGCCGGAGGGATCATCGTCGCTCAGGGCCGCGCGGTATTCAGGCGCAGCTCGCCGAGCAGACGACCGATCAGCTGGTGGCCGATGGCCGAGAGGCCGTCACGGCTCCAGCCGCTGCGCGAGCCCGAGCCGCTCCAGAGTACACGGCCGTTTTGCAGGTCGATGACCCGCAGGGTGACGCCGGCCACGGGTTCGCCGTCCAGCCCGACCTTGTAGCGCCATTCCTCGACGCTGCCCGCGACGGCGTAGCGTGCGCCC
>CAUPRZ010000349.1:0-3290 GCA_963513855.1 uncultured Hylemonella sp. | reverse complement strand
CCATGCCCTTCCAGAAGCAAGTCGTGGCAGCGGACGTGATCGTGATGCCACGCTCCTGCTCCTGCTCCATCCAGTCCATGGTGGCGGCGCCATCATGCACTTCACCAATCTTGTGGTTCACACCGGTGTAGAAAAGAATACGCTCGGTCGTGGTGGTCTTGCCGGCGTCGATGTGCGCCGAGATACCAATGTTGCGATAGCGTTCGATGGGCGTTTTGCGTGCCATGATGATCTTTCGTGAAACGGGTCAGGCCCGCTCGTGGCGGGCCCGATCCGTTAGATGGGGACGATGCTTAGAAGCGGAAGTGGCTGAAGGCCTTGTTCGCTTCGGCCATGCGGTGGACTTCATCGCGACGCTTCATGGCACCGCCACGGCCTTCGGTGGCCTCGATGATCTCGTTGGCCAGGCGCAGGGCCATGGACTTCTCACCACGCTTGCGGGCGGCTTCCTTGATCCAGCGCATGGACAGGGCCAGACGGCGGACCGGACGCACTTCGACGGGCACCTGGTAGTTGGCGCCACCAACACGGCGGGACTTCACTTCTACCATGGGCTTGACGTTGTTGATGGCAACGGTAAACAGTTCCAGCGCATCTTTGCCGGTTTTCTGACCGATGGTTTCGAGGGCACCGTAAATGATGCGCTCGGCAACCGCCTTCTTGCCGCCTTCCATGATCACGTTCATGAACTTGGAGAGCTCGACATTGCCGAATTTCGGATCCGGCAGGATTTCACGTTTAGGGACTTCGCGACGACGTGGCATGTTTCACCTCATACTGCTTCAGTTGGCATCTTTTCAGACACCGCGAGAGCCATACAGAACTCTCACTTACTCGACCCACCCGGACGATTCCGAGCTTCGGGTCACTACGCTCAAACCGTCTGCCTGACGGAACGAGCACCGAAAAACTCAGACTTGAAAAATCAAGCCTTCTTGGGGCGCTTGGCGCCGTACTTGGAACGCGACTGCTTGCGATCTTTCACGCCTTGCAGGTCGAGCGAGCCACGCACGATGTGGTAACGCACACCCGGCAGATCCTTGACACGACCGCCGCGAACCAGCACCACGCTGTGTTCCTGCAGGTTGTGGCCTTCACCGCCGATGTAGGAAATGACTTCGAAACCGTTGGTCAGGCGCACCTTGGCGACCTTACGCAGAGCGGAGTTCGGCTTCTTGGGCGTCGTGGTGTACACACGGGTGCACACGCCACGGCGCTGCGGAGAGTTCTGCATGGCAGGACTCTTCGACTTGATGGTCTCGACCTCGCGGCCTTGACGCACTAGCTGGTTAATGGTTGGCATTTAAAAACGTCCCTCAACGTTTGATAAAAACGAAAACGTGAAACCCTTCGGAAATTCCGAAAAGCCTTCGAGTGTATCAGGTTGCCCCTGGGGCCGCAATCCGAACTGGGGCGCAAGGCTTCTGATCACTGGATCCAGAGCCGGAAGGCATCCCAGGCCTGGCCAATCAATCCGGCCTCGTCCACAGACTCCAGATTCAGCAGAGGAATCTCACGGAGCGTGCGCTCACCATCTGAAATTCTCAAGGTGCCCGTGGCCTCCCCCTTGCGCAGGGGCGCGACCAAGGGCTCGGGCCGGACCGCCTGGGTTTGCAGGCGGGTCGCCAGACCCGTCGGCACCGTGACCACCACCGCCTGGGGACGCCCCAGGCGCACCTGGCGCGCCGTACCTTTCCAGACCACGGGGGTCAGGATGGGCTGATTGGCCTCAAAAAGCTTCACCGTCTCGAAGGCGGTGTAACCCCAATTCAGGAGTTTCTGGGCCTCGCTGGCCCGGATGTTCTCGCTATCGGCCCCGAGCAGCACGGCCAGCAGCCGGCGCGGCCCGGGTTTACCAGCCGGTCCCAGCGAGGGAAATTCGCGCTGGGCCGTGGCGATCAGGCTGTAACCGGCTCCTTCGGTATGACCGGTCTTGAGCCCGTCGACCGAGGGATCGCGAAACAGCAACAGGTTGCGATTGCTGTCATTCGCCGGCGGCGTGCCTTCGTAGCGGTACTTGCGGATGGCATGGAAATGGGCGCGGTCCGGGAAGTCGCGCAACAGGCGCGTGGCCAGCAAGGCGAGATCCCGGGCCGTGCTCTGCTGCCCCGTGGCCGGCAGGCCCGTGGGATTGACAAAACGCGTAGCCTGCAAGCCCAGGGCCTGGGCCTGCTCATTCATCTGCTGGACGAACTGTTCCAGACTGCCGGCCGTCCCTTCGGCCAGGGTCACGGCTGCGTCATTTCCCGACTGCACCAGCAGGCCCTTGAGCAGGTCCTCCACCGGCACCTTCATTCCAGCCTCGAGAAACATGCGCGAACCGGGCTGGCGCCGGGCCCTTTCGCTGACCGGCAGCTTCTGCTCCAGGTCCAGCTTTCCCACGCGCAGGGCATCGAACACCAGATAGGCCGTCATCAGCTTGGTCAGCGAAGCCGGCGGCAGTGCCACATCGGCCTCACGGGCCGCCAGCTCCTGCCCACTGCTCAAATCGACGAGCAGGTAGGCACGGGCTGCGATTTCAGGTGCTTGCGGCGCGCGCTGGGCCGCGGCCGTCCCGGCCAGCCACAGACTCGTCAGCAGCAAAAGATGGCACAGCTTTTTCATGCTGCAGTCACGGAAAGATGCCGCACCACCAGACTCCTGAGCAGGGGCAGCTGGCCATGGAAAAAATGGCTGCCGCCGGGCACGACCGTCACCGGCAGGACCTGGGGCCGGGCCCAGTCCATCACGGCGGCCAAGGGCACCGTGTCATCGTGCTCGCCGTGGATGACCTGTGTGCGCTCGTGCAGTTCGGCCGGGATCGTCGCCACCTGAAAACGGCTGGCCGCCGCGCCCACCAACACCAGCTGGTCGATCTGGCGCGCGGGCCACAAGGTCGCCAGGGTCTGGCTCATGACAAAAGAGCCGAAGGAAAAACCGGCCAGTGCCAACGGCCCCTCAGGCACACACTGTTGCACCACGGCCAGGAAATCCTCGGCCTCGCCGCGACCCTCGTCATGCACACCCTCGGTGGCGCCGACACCGCGGAAATTGAAACGCACGGCTTGCCAGCCGCACTGCACAAAAGCACGCGCCAGGGTCTGCACCACCTTGTTATCCATGGTGCCGCCAAACCGCGGGGGCGGATGGGCAATCACGGCGGTGCCGCGCGGCACCACGCCATCGGCGGGGGCGTCACGTAGCACCTCGATGCGCCCGGCCGGGCCCTGCAGCAGCAGGCGCTCGGTCTGGGCGTTCATCGCCCCACTCCCGGCGGCGTCAGCAGGCGTTCGACCACCTGGCCGTTCTTG
>CAUPRZ010000348.1:0-3293 GCA_963513855.1 uncultured Hylemonella sp. | reverse complement strand
GGCTGTTTTGTCGGCCAGTCCTGGGCCAGAGCCGTCAGGGGCAGGCAGAGCACGCTGGCCAGTACCAGCAGCAAACGCCGGGATGTGCTTTTCATCATGTCCGTCTCTCCTCGTTGTTTGGTATCGTCCCATGGTAAGACTCAAGCCCTCCATGTCCACCCCGCAAGAACCCCAAGCCAGCCTGCTGGCCCAGCCCCCCTGGCAACACGCCCAGGCCGTGGCCCTGCTGCCCCATGTGCTGCGCCTGACCGCCCCCAACCCCGGGCTCATGACCGGCCCTGGCACCAACAGCTACCTCGTGGGCTCGGCCGCCACGGGCTGGATCGCCATCGATCCGGGACCGCTGGAGCCCGACCACATCGAGCGCCTGTGGTCCAGCACACAGGGCGATATCCGGCTCATCGTCTGCACCCATTCACACGCCGACCACGCCCCGGGCGCACGCCCGCTGCAGGCCCTGTGCACACAACGCGGCGGCGTCACACCCCCGGTGCTGGGTCTGCCCTCGGCACCCACGGCCAACGCGGTCAGCCACTTCGTTCCCGACCGCGCCCTGGCCGACGGCGAGCAACTGCTGCTGCATGACGCCGGCGGCCGGGCGCAACACAGCCTGCAGGTCATCCACACCCCGGGCCATGCAGCCAACCACCTCTGCCTGCTGCTGGCACCCGATGGCCTGCTGTTCTCGGGCGACCACATCCTCAATGGCAGCACCACGGTGATCAACCCGCCCGACGGCAATATGACGGCCTACCTTGATGCGCTCGACGCGCTGGACGCCGCCTGCGTCAGGCTCGGTCTCGGCTACATCCTGCCGGCCCACGGCCATGTGATGGACGGTGCGCGCACGGTCATCGCCAAACTCAAGGCCCACCGCCTGGCCCGCGAGGCCAAGGTGCAGGCCGCCATGCGGGCCCAGCCCCAGGGCACGCTGGACGACTGGGTGGTGCAGGCTTACGACGACGTGCCCTCCAGCATCTGGCCGCTGGCCAAACGTTCGCTGCTGGCCCATGTCGAACGCCTGCAATCCTTGCCGGACCGCACACCATGAACGAAGCCGTCCGCCTGTCCAAACGCCTGGCCGCCCAGCTGCCCTGCTCGCGCAGTGAGGCCGAACGCTACATCGAAGGCGGCTGGGTCCGGGTCGATGGTCGTGTGGTGGAAGAGCCGCAGTTCCGGGTGCTGAACGAGAGGGTCGAGCTCGACCCGAACGCCCGGCTCACCGAACTGCCGCCGGTGACGCTGCTGCTGCACAAACCCGCCGACCATCCCTCGCCACTGACCTTGCTGAATGCAGACACCCACTGGAGCGACGACCCCAGCGGCATCCGGCTGCTCAAGCGCCACTTCGGCCAGCTCACGCCCGCCATCCCGCTGGAGCCGGCGGCCAGCGGCCTGCTGGTCTACACCCAGGATGGGCGTGTGGCGCGCAAGCTGGTCGACGACGAGCGCCTGATCGAGGTGGAGGTGACCGTCGACGTCCAGGGTGAGGTCTCGCCTGCCCAGCTGGCCCTGCTGATGCGGGAGACCGACACCCGCGGCCAGCCCCTGCCCCCCCTCAAGGCCAGCCTCAGCAGCAGCGGCGACGGCCGCAGCAAATTGCGCCTGGCCATCAAGGGCGCACACCCCGGCCTGGCCGCCTACGTCTGCGACCGCGCCGGCCTGCAGATCCTGGCCATGAAACGCATACGCATCGGCCGTGTGCCCATGACCCAGCTGCCGCCCGGGCAGTGGCGTTACCTGCAGGCGCACGAACGCTTTTAGGTTCCGTTCACTCAATAGATCGCGCTGCTAAACTGCCGGCGCAAGAACACATCCGGGGAGGAAAAAACATGGACAGCACCAGCCAGCGCCACGGCATCACCGCTTATCGCCTGCGTTTTTCCGGCAGCGGCGGCGAATACTTCCGTGTCTGGATCGTCAATGTGCTGCTGTCCATCCTCACGCTGGGCCTCTACACCCCCTGGGCACGGCGGCGCACCGCACGTTATTTCTACGACCACACCCTGATCGCCAGCAGCCCGCTGGAGTTCACGGCGCCGCTACGCAAGATGGTCGTGAGCTTCATCCTCTTCGCCCTGCTTTACCTGGCCTACAAGATCGCGGCCGAGACAGGGCAGGACGCCATGGTGCTGGTGTTTATCGTCGGTGCTGCGCTGCTGGCGCCCTACCTCTGGGGCAGTGCCATGCGCTTCCGCCTGGCCAGCACACGCTGGCGTGGCCTGCAGCTGCACTTTGCCGCGAGCTGGAAGGACGTCTACCTGGCCAGCTGGCCAATCTTTGCCATGGCCGGGGTCTGGATCGCGATCAATTTCGGGCTCGATGCCCTCAACGTCCCCGACCCGCTGGCCCCCGCGTCTGCGGCCCCGCCCCGCCCGGGCAGCGCAGGGCCCACCCTGCCCACCCTCAACCCGCCAATGCTGGGGCTGATCGCCGTGGGCGTGATCCTCAGCGTGCTGTGCATCATCCGCGTCGAGTTCAACTACAAGAGCCTGCTGGTGCTGCGGGCCGGCATCGGCAAACAACACGGCCGCTGGAAACCGGTCTACAGCGACTTCGTCCGCATCTGGATGGCCACCGTGGCCGTCTTCCTGGCCGGCGTGGCCGTGATCCTGGCCCTGGGCTTCAGCGCAGCCTATGCCCTGCAAGCCCTGTACCAGCAGACCCGTGGCGCGGCCCTGATCGTGCTCATCATCCTGGTGCTGCTGGCGGTCTTCCTGGCCCTGCTGCTGGCCACGGCGCCGGCACGCGCCTACCGCGAAGCCCGCATGTTCAAGCTGATCTGGAGCAATGTGGGTCTGGGCCAGATCGCACGCTTCAAATGTGACCTCAAGCACTGGCCTTTTGTGCGTCTGCGCATCAAGAACCTGCTGCTCACCCTGCTGACCCTGGGCTTTTACCGTCCCTTCGCACGCATCAGCGAATACCGCATGAAAGCCGACTCCGTGACCCTGCACGTCAAGGGCGGGCTGGACCAGCTGGTGGGCCAGCTCGTCAAACAGCAGGACGGCATGGGCGACGCCCTGGCCGATGCGGTGGGACTGGACATCGTGGGCTGAGCAGATGAGCGACACCCCCCAAGCTGCCGCGCCCCTGCGCGCCAAGTGGTTCAACGGCCGCAGCAGCCGCGCGCGCGATGTACTCATCGTGCTCGAGCCTGGCCCCCAAGGCCCGGCACTGCGCCTGCATGTGCTGGACCTGGCCCATGCCGGCTCGCGGCGTTTCGAACACGACGAGGTCGAGTGGCCGCCCCAGTGGAGCGCGGACCGCGCCCCCGAGCGCGTCACGATCGC
>CAUPRZ010000347.1:0-3293 GCA_963513855.1 uncultured Hylemonella sp. | reverse complement strand
GAGGGAATAGTTAACGTTTCCGGCGTTCTGCTCTTCCGTATCGTGAGTGGCTGGCGTAGCATGGGGCAAGAGTCGAGTTTTTTGCATGAATGCCCTCAACGCCCAGGTCGTCTTTCGTGAGGAGCCCGCACCCTCCGCGGTCGCGTTGCAGCCTTGGCGCATCCTGGTGGTCGACGACGATCCCGAGGTCCACCAGGCCACCCGCTTTGCACTGAACCATCTCCAGGTCGCCGAGCGCCCGCTGGAGCTGCTGCATGCCCACAGCAGCGCCGAGGCCCTGCGCCTGCTGGCCGTCGAACCCGATATTGCGGTGGTACTGCTCGACGTGGTCATGGAGACGCCGACCGCGGGCCTGGACATCATTGCCCGCATCCGCGACGAATTGGGCCTGGTCTGTACACGCATCATCCTGCGCACCGGTCAGCCCGGTTACGCACCCGAGATCGAGACCATCCGCAAGTATGAGATCAACGACTACAAGGCCAAGAGCGAGCTGACCCAGACCCGGCTCTATGCCGCGCTCTCGGTGGCCGTGCGCACCTATGCCCAGCTCTGCCGCGAGGTGCGCGCCCGCGAGAGCCTGCAGCAGATCATCAACAGCGGGCGCAGGCTCAAGGCTTACGCCGGTGCAGGGGACACCCCGGGCGCCAGTGATCTGCTGCTCATGCTGGCCGCCTACTTTGGTGCCGCACCCGATGGTTTGCTGTTCGAACGCAGGGGCACCGCGCTCACCATGTTGGCCACGGCCGGGCGCTACCCGCAGCCCCCGGGTCGCAGCGGCCTGGCCGGGCTGGTCGACGACACGCTCCAGGCCCTGCTGAAACGCTGCCAACAAGAACGGCGTTGTCTGCAGGGGCCGGACGGCATGGCGCTGTATCTGCGGTGCGAGGAGGGGCGCGAGATGGCGGCCTATGTGCACCTGTTGCCGGCCCAGTGGCAGGACGTGGACCTGCCCATGCTCGACGTCTTCTGCGCCCACATCACCGCCGAGTGGCAGAACCTGCGTCTGCTCGATCAGCTGCGCCACGCCGCCTACAACGATGCGCTGACCGGCCTGCTCAACCGCACGGCCCTGGTCCAGCGGCTGGAGGAGGGGCGCGGCAGCGAAGGCACGGTGCTGGTCCTGATCGACATCGACCATTTCTCCGGCATCAACGACATGTTCGGTCATGCCTACGGTGACCGCCTGCTGCAGAGCGCAGCTCAGCGTCTGCAGCAGGCGTTGCCCGCACCCACCCTGCTGGCCCGCGTGAGCAACGACACCTTTGCGGTCTGGGGGGCCGAGGCCGTGCTGAACCCCGGGGGCCTGCGCCGGCATTTTGCGCAGAGCTTCGTCTTCGACGACACCGAGCACACGGTCAGTGTCTCCATCGGCGCGGTGCGCCTGCAGGAGGCCCAGGGTGTCACGGGGGCCGACCTGCTCAAGGAGGCCTGGATCGCACTCAAGCGCGCCAAGATGAACGGTCACGGCCAGGACGCCTGGTACACCCAGTCCTCTGCGCGCGAGACGAGTGAACACACCCGCCTGCTGCACGCGCTGCGCACGGCTTTCCAGCGCGAACGTCTGTTCCTGATGTTCCAGCCGCTGGTGTCCCTGCAGGATGGCCGGGTGGTGGGGGTGGAGGCGCTGCTGCGCTGGAAAGCCGACGACGGCCGTTTTATCCCACCGGACCGTTTCCTGCCCATCGCCGAGAGCTCCGGGCTGATCATCGGCCTCGGTGCCTGGGTGCTGCGCAGCGCCTTGCGTTCGGCCAAGAAGATCAGCAGTCGAGGCCATGCGGGCCTGCGCATGTCGGTCAACGTCTCGGCCCAGCAGTTCTCGCACCCGGACTTCATGGCCGACCTGGAACAGGCCCTGGTGCAGGAGGCCGTGCCTGCCGGCCAGCTGGAACTGGAAATCACCGAGTCCGTGGCCATCATGGGCTCGAACCAGGTGGAGTCGCTGCTGCAGCGCATCCGTGAGCGCGGCGTCAGCATCGCCATCGACGATTTCGGCACCGGCTATTCCTCTCTGGCCTATCTGGACCGTCTGCCCGTGGACCGCCTCAAGATCGACCGCTCTTTCGTGCAGGTGCTCAACACCCAGACCCGCGGCGCGCGCATTGCCGAACTGGTCATTCCTCTGGGCCATCAGCTGGGCCTGACCGTGCTGGCCGAAGGCGTGGAGACCCGGGAGCAGGCCGATTTCCTGCGCAGCCTGGGTTGCCAGGAGGCCCAAGGGTATTTCTACGCCAAACCCATGCCGCTGGATGAGCTGCTGCCCTGGCTGGACGCTGCGGGAGGCCGGGTTTGATGCGTTTCCTGCGGGCCGGTGGCGCCTCTTTCTTCTGTGGGCGCGGCCTGGCCTGCGCACTGCTTGCCGGACTGCTGACGGCCTGCGCGCCCGAGCCTACGTTGCGCATCGGCCTGCTGGCCGGCCTCAGCGGCAGCGTGGCCGATCTGGGTGAGGCGGCCCGCGCCGGCGCGCAACTGGCGGTGGAGGAGGTCAACGCCGCTGGCGGCCTGAACGGCCGCATGATCGAACTGATGTCGCGCGATGACGGGCAGGACCCGGGTCAGGCACGCGCCGCGGTCGTGTCCTTTGCGGCCGATGGTGTGGTGGCCATCATCGGCCCCATGACCAGCACCATGGCCCAGGCTGCACTGCCGGCCAGTACCCAGGCCGGTCTGGTGCTGCTCAGTCCTACCGTCTCGTCCAGCAGCCTGACGGGCCATGACGATGCGCTCTTCATGGTCCTGCCCTCGACCCAGCAGAACGCACGCCAGGCGGCGCATTACCACGCCAGCCGGGGCCTGCGCCGGGTGGTCGCCTTCTATGACATGCGCAACAGCGCCTACACGGAAGACTGGCTCAAGCATTATCGCGAGGCCAGCGTCACCCATGGCCTGCATCTGGTGCAGGCCGTGCCCTTCACCTCGGGCCGCGAAGACAGCTACCTGCAGGCCGTGCGCCAGCTGCGTGTACGTGATGCCGATGGCATTCTTTATGTGTCCAATGCGGTGGACACGGTGCGTCTGTTGCTGCTGGCGCGCCAGGCCGGCTGGCGCCAGCCGGCACTGGGGGTCACCTGGTCGGCCACCGAACAGTTGCTGGAGCTCGGCGGGCGCGAGGTGGAAGGCCTGTCCTCCACCCAGCTCTTCAACCGCGAACACGCCGCACCGCGTTACCAGGAGTTTGTCCGCAACTACCGTACGCGCTTCGGGCAGGAGCCGGGTTTTGCCAGCGTGGCCGCCTACGACGCCGCGCAGGCCCTGGTCCAGGCCCTGCGCCGGCAGCAGCCGGGACTAAGCGT
>CAUPRZ010000346.1:0-3303 GCA_963513855.1 uncultured Hylemonella sp. | reverse complement strand
CGGCCAGCAGAGCCAGGGAGTTGACCTGCCAGCCGTACCAGGCCTCGACGGCGACGAAGCCGGTGTTGAGCGCGATGCCGATCAGGAAAGCGCGGTTGAAGTCGGTCGGGGGCGGGTGGTGGTGGCCGGTATGGCCGTGGTGCGAGTGATCGTGTCCGTGGGAATGCTCATGCGCCATGCCCGCAGTATGCCCGGCACAAAACAGCCCGGATGCGGGCAGGGCCGTTCGGAGACCGTGAGCAGGCGCTTAGAAGGTGCTCAGCGGCAGGCGCGAGCTGACCGGGGCTTCCAGGCCCAGGGACTGCAGCAGCAGGGCGGGCAGCTGGGGCCACTGCACGGGGCGTTGCAGATACAGGAGGCCGGGCAGGGCGGCTTGCGGGCCGTCGACCTGGATCATGGGCTTGCCGCGCGGCAGGCCACCGCGGCTGACCCATTTCATGACCTTGGGGTCGGCGCCGTCGAAGAGGATGAAGTCGGCCGTTTCCGGGGCATCCCCGCCGACCAGTTTGAGGCACAGGGAGCGGCGCTGCGACAGGGCCACCACACCCTGGATCAGTTCACGTTCGGCTGGCGTGAAGCCGAAGACCAGCAGGCGAGCCGTGCTCTGCAGCTGCGCGGGTCGGGTCGAGGCCGGTTGCAGGGGGGCCGGGATGCTGTCTTCGCCGATGGGCAGGATGATCATGATGTGTGCCCTGTTGTGTGGAGTGTCGTTCGTGTCTTGCTTGCATTTTGTTGCATTTGCCGGAAATTGCACGTGAGGAGTTCACGCTTGCGCGGCCGGCCTGTCCAGCTTGGGGTGGACCTGATCCCAGTTTGTGCATTTTTTCACGCTTCGGGGGGCTGGTTTACCATGAGTCCATGTCTTCGTCCTCCCCAACCCTGCCGGTTCCCCTGCGCCAGGACGCCAGCCTGATCGGCCTCATCGGCGTCGCCCACCTCTGCAGCCATTTCAGCCAGCTCCTGCTGCCGCCGCTGTTCCCCTGGCTGAAAGATGTGTTTAACGTCAGCTATGCCGAGCTGGGCTTTCTGATGACGATTTTTTTTGTCGTCTCCTGCGCGGTGCAGACCCTGTCGGGCTTCTGGGTGGACCGCTTTGGCCCGCGTCCCGTGCTCTATGCCGGTCTGGGCCTGCTGTCGCTGGCGGCTTTTGGTTATGCACTGAGCACGAGTTACCCCATGCTTATGGCTTTTGCCGTGGTGGCCGGCATGGGCAACGGGGTCTTCCATCCGGTGGACTACACCCTGATCAACCGCAAGGTCAGCGCGCCGCGCCTGGGTCACGCCTACAGCGTGCACGGCATCAGCGGCAACCTGGGCTGGGCCGTGGCGCCGGCCCTGCTGGTGCCGCTGACCCTGCTTTACTCCTGGCGCGTGGCGCTGGCTGCTGCGGGCACGCTGGTGCTGGCGGTGCTGTTGCTGTGCCTGTGGCAGCGCGCCCGTCTGGCGCTGGCACCGACAGCGCCGGCACGCCCGGCCACTGATGCGCCGGCCGAGGGCCGCCTGGACTTCCTGCGCATCCCCGCAGTGTGGATGTGTTTTGCCTTCTTTTTCGTTTTTGCCTCGGCGCTCAGCGTGGTGCAGGCCTTTGCCCCCGAGGCCGCGCGCCATCTGCACGCCGTGCCCCTGCACCTGGTGGCGGTGTGCCTGACGGCCTATATGGTGGCCAGTGCCAGCGGCATCCTGGTGGGCGGTTTTCTGGCCACCGACCCGGCGCGTTGCGAGCGTGTGGTGGGGACGGGTTTTGGCGTGGCCGCGGGCATTTCGCTGCTGCTGGGCCTCGGCACCCTGCCGGCGCTGGCCGTGCCCGTGCTGTTTGCCTGCATGGGTTTTGCGTCCGGTTTTGCCGGGCCTTCGCGTGACCTGCTGATCAAGCGCTCTACACCGGAAAGCGCCAGCGGTCGTGTCTACGGCGTGGTGTATTCGGGCCTGGACATCGGCCAGGCGGTGTCGCCGCTGATCTTCGGCCTGCTGATGGACCAGCAGGCCTGGCGCACGCTGTTTGTGGGCCTGGCGCTGGTGCAGCTCACGCTGGTGCTCACGGCCTTCCGTGTGCGACGCACACGCCGTACGGGGCCTGTGCCGGCCTGAGGTTCAGACCACGCTGCGGTGGCGAACGATGCAGGTGTCGAGCACTTCGTCGCCGGGGCGTTTCCACCAGTCCAGTTCGGAGAAGATCTCGACCTCGCTGTAACCTGCGTAGCCGGCCTGCTCGACCCAGCCGCGTAGCTTGCGCAGCTCGATCACGCCGTCACCCATCATGCCGCGGTCACTCAGCAGGTCGCGCGTCGGCGTGAGCCAGTCGCAGACGTGGTAGGCCAGCAGGCGCGCGCGTCCGGCGCGCGCGATCTGCTGTTCCAGCTTCGGGTCCCACCAGCAGTGGTAGACGTCGAGCGCCACGCCCAACATGCCGCTTTTTTGCGGGTCGAGTTCGTCGCACAGGTCCAGCGCCTGCTCCAGCGTGTTGATGCAGGCGCGGTCGGCCGCCTGCATGGGGTGCAGGGGTTCGATGGCCAGCGGCATGCCGACCTCGCGCGCGTATTCGAGTGAGGCCGCGATGCCGTCACGCACCTCGGCGCGCGCGCGGCCCAGGTCCTTGTAGGCGGCCTTGCCCGCCAGCGCACCGGGCAGGGCACCGACCACAAGCACCAGGCAGGGCGCATTGAGTGTCTTGGCCTCGTCGATGGCGCGGCGGTTGTCGTCGAGTGCAGCGCGCAGGCCGGCGGCGTCAGGCGCCGGGAAAAAACCGCCGCGGCAATAACCTGAGAGCTCCATGCCATGGGCCTTGAGCTGACGCGCCACCTTGTCCAGGCCGACGGCCGCGACCTGGTCGCGCCAGGGGCTGATGGCACGGATGCCGCGCTCCGCGCACTGGTCGATGATGCGTGACAGCGGCACCTCGGCGCCCAGTTGCTTGCGCACGGTGGCGGTGTTGATGGAGAGCCAGTGGTGGTTGGTGGAGAAATCGCGCATGGAAATCTGAATTCTGGTTTGCGTTCGTAGGTCGTGCTCAGGTCTTCTGGCGACGCAGTTCACGGATGATGGCGGCGTTGTCGAGCTCACCGTCGCCGGCGGCGATGGCGGCGCGCATCAGGGCCGCATGGGTTTCGGACAGGGGCAGCTTCTGCCCGCTGGCCGCCGCGTTTTCGATCATGAGGTTCACGTCCTTGAGGTGCTGGCGGATGCGGGACTGGGGTGCAAAGTCGCCCTCGACCATCATCCGCCCCTTGGCCTGTGCCGCGCCGGAGGTGGCTGGGCTGGACAGCACCAGGGCGAGAAATTTCTCAGGGCTAATACCCAGCTGTT
>CAUPRZ010000345.1:0-3309 GCA_963513855.1 uncultured Hylemonella sp. | reverse complement strand
CTCACGCCCGCCGACCTCCCGTGCCGCCTCCACCACCAGCTGGTAGTCACCGGCCGGCAACTTCGCCAGGGCCGGGGCCTTGCCGAACTGCACGGTGTGTTCGCCCGGCGCGCGTGTGGCGCCGCTGATGCCGTCGACCGGCATATTGAGTTCGCGCCCGCTCTTGCGCCACCAGGCCCGCATGTCCTTGAGCCACTTGGTGCCCTCGTTGTTGCGCAGCTTGAGGTCGTACCAGACCGCGAGGTTGCCCGCAAAACTCTGGTCGGGTTTCTCGATCCAGATCGCCACGTAGGGCCGGTGGTATTCGGCGACGCTCAGGCGCGGGATCTCGACCTTGAGCGCCAGGTCGGCGGCCAGAGCCGGGCCGGCCAGGCTGGCCGCAGAGAGCGCGGCAGCGTATCGGATCTTCATGAGGACAGTTCCTTCAGAGTCAATGGATAAAAAGGATCACAAGCAGCAGCGGTGCGACCAGGCCCAGACCCACCATGGGCCAGGTGGTCGGCCGCTTGGCCGCGTGGAATTTGAGGATGAACAGGCCGGTGATGCAGAACAGCAGACAGGCCACCGAGAAGATGTCGAGGAACCATTTCCAGGCCGTGCCCGTGTGGCGGCCCTTGTGCAGGTCGTTGAAATAGGAAATCCAGCCGCGGTCGGTGCGCTCGTACTCGACCTCCCCCGTCGCGCGCGTGATACGCACCCAGGCATCCCCCCCGGGTTGCGGCAGGGGCAGATAGACCTCTTCGGGCGACCATTCCGCATCACTGTCCGGCAGATTGCGATCCAGCGTCGTGGCCAGCCAGGCGTGCACCGGTTGCGGCAAAGGCGCGTTGTCCGTTTCCTCCGAAGTGCTCGCCAGTGCGGCCCGCAACTCGGCAGGCAGCTCCCGCACGATGTGCTGGACCTTGGGCTGGGCCGCGATGTCGGCCGCATGGTTGAGCGTGATGCCCGTGATGGCAAACAGCAGCATGCCGATGAGACATAGCGCCGAGCTGATCCAGTGCCACTGGTGCAGGGTCTTGAGCCAGTAGGCCCGGTTGCTGGCTTGTGCAGCCGTGGCGTGATTCGGGGACATCGGGTGACAGCAGGTGAAATCGGTTGGCTTGTTTTATTTGTTGAGAATTATAACGATTCTCATTTACTTATCCAAATGAAAGCCTGTACTTTTTTGTTGGCTCTCACTCAGCCCAGACCGGGCGGCCGACCGGCCCACTCACCGCCCAGGGCCTTGTAGAGATCCAACGCCGCGCTCAGGCGCGAGAGGCTTTGGGTGGCCAGGTTGTCGAGGGCCGAGAACAGGCTGCGCTGGGCATCCAGCACCGACAGCAGGTCACCACTGCCCTCGCGGTAGCGCAGCTCGGCCAGTTGCAGCGTACGACGCGCCTGGGCCACCACTTCACGCTGCAACGCTTCCTGCTGCTCGCTGCGCGCCACATTGGCCAGCGCATCGTCCACTTCCTTGAGCGCGGTGCGTATGGTCTTGCCATAGGTCTCGATCAGCACCACACGCTGCGACTCGCTGCTGCGGACTGCCAAGCGCTGGCGCCCACCGTCGAAGATGGCCTTGGACAGGGACAGACCCAGAGCAACACTGCGTGTCGGATCAGCCAGACCCAGCAGCACGGAGGAGCTCAGGCCGGCCGAGCTGGAGAGCGAGAACGTCGGCAGCAAGGCAGCACGTGCCGCCTCCACATTGGCATCCGCCGCCGCCAGTTGCCATTCGGCGGCCGCCAGGTCGGGGCGGCGCGTGAGCAGCTCAGCTGGCAGGCCCGGCGCCAGCGCCGGCACCTGCAGGGCACTGAAGTCCCCCGCCTCAGGCACATAGGCTTGGGGTACACGCCCCAGCAGCAGGGCCAGGGCCGACGCCGTCTGGCGCTGCTGCAATTCCAGCGGCAGCAGGGCCGTGCGCAGGGTCAGCACCGTGGTGCGCTGCTGTGAGACTTCCAGCGCCGTGGCCACACCGTTGCGGTGCCGCGCCTCGACGATGGCCAGCACACGCTCGGCCGTGGCCAGGTTCTCTCGCGCGATGCTCAGGCGCTCACCCAGATTGAGCCAGGTGAAATAGTTGCTCGCCACGCTGCTCAGCAGCGTCAGGCGCGCGGTCAGCCAGTCGTAACGGCTGGCCTCGAAAGAGGCCTCGCCAGCGCGCACGCCCGCGGCGACACGGCCCCAGAGGTCGACCTCGTAGCTCATGGAAAGGCTGGCACTGCTCGACTCGCGTGTGCTGCCCGCCACACCCGGGCTGGCACTGCGGCTGGCTGAGCTGCCGACACTGCCATTGACCGTGGGCAGGCGGCTGGCACCGGCCTGCTGCAAGGCGATGTCGGCCTGGCGCATGCGCTCCAGGGCGATGCGCAGGTCTGGGCTGCCGGCTTGCGCATCGGCCATCAGACGTTCGAGCTGCGGGGAGGCGAAACGTTGCCACCAGGCGGGCGTCAATTGAGCGGCCCCAGCCGCAGCCGTGGCATCCCAGGCCGAGGGCAAGGCCACCTCGGGCCTGAATGCAGGACCGGACGTGGCACAGGCTTGCAAAGCCAGCACGGCCACCAGGCCCAGACGACGCAAGGTACGCGCCTGCCACGGAGAAAAAAGGAAGGAGTGCATGTTCAAATCATTCGGAAGACAGGGCCACCACCGGGTCCAGGCTTGCAGCCTTGCGCGCGGGCAGGTAACCGAAGATCAGGCCGGTGGCGAAGGCACAGCCGAAGGCCAGCAGCACGGGCGTCAGGGAGAACTGCACCGGTGTGCCCAGAGCGCCGATCACGGCCGCCACGCCCAGGCCGAAGACCACACCCAATAAGCCGCCCAGCGCCGACACCACCAGCGCCTCGATCAGAAACTGCTGCAGGATGTTGCGCATGCGCGCGCCGGTGGCCATGCGGATGCCGATCTCGCGCGTACGTTCGGTCACGCTGACCAACATGATGTTCATCACGCCTATGCCGCCCACCAGCAGCGAGATAGCGGCGATAGAGCCCAGCAGGATGGTCATGGTGTCCTGGGTCTCGGTCGCGGTGTCGATGATGGACGCCATGTTGCGGATCTGGAAATCGATCACCCCGTGGCGCTCGGCCAGCAGGGACTCCACGGCAGCCTGCGTCTCGTCGATGCGCGCCACGTCGTTCACGGCCACCGTCACGTTACGCAGGAAACGCTGGCCCGACAGGCGCAGCTGGCTGGTCGCGTAAGGCACAAAAACCACGTCATCCTGGTCCTGGCCCATGGGCGAGGCGCCGCGTGAACTCATCACACCAACAACCTGGAAGATCAGGTTGTTGACCAGCACGAATTGGCCCACCGGGTCCTGGCCCG
>CAUPRZ010000344.1:0-3317 GCA_963513855.1 uncultured Hylemonella sp. | reverse complement strand
GGTGCAGGAAGCCCTGCTGGCGGCCCTGGGGAATATGGGGCAGTTTGCCGGCCGCGCCGAAGTCAAAACCTGGGTCTTCGGCATCCTGCGCCACAAGATCGTGGACATCATCCGCCAGCAGAGCCGCAGCACCAATGTCTCGGCCCTGTCCCATGGCGAGGAAGACCTGGACCAAACCTTCGAGGCCCTGTTCAGGGACAACGCACACTGGACGCCGGCCTCGCGCCCGCGCGACTGGGGCAGCCCCGAGGCCGCGCTGCGCCAGCAGCATTTCTGGGCCGTGTTCGAGGCCTGCCTCACCGTGCTGCCCGAGAACACCGCACGGGTGTTCATGATGCGCGAGTTTCTGGATTTTGAAACGCCCGAGGTCTGTCAGGAACTGGGCATCACCGTGAGCAACTGCAACGTCATCCTGCACCGCGCGCGCAACGCCCTGCGCCTGTGCCTGCAACGTGGCTGGTTCACACCGGGAGAACAAACATGCTGAACTGCAAACAAGCCAGTCACCTGCTCTCCGAAGCGCAGGACCGCAAGCTCGGCCTGCTGGAGCGCCTGCCGCTGCGCCTGCACCTGTCCATGTGCGAGGGTTGCAGCAACTACAACAGGCAACTGGATTTCCTGCGCGCCGCGACCCGCGGCATCAAGGACGGCAGCGCGCCCACGCCCAAGGACTGAGGCAACTCAGCTCAACACGACGGGCGCGCAACACCGAGACATCAGCCGAGCCGCCGGAGCTCGAACACTTCGGCGTAAGGCAAATCCGCCTGCACAGCGGTGGCCGATTGCTGGTTGATACTCAGCACGCGCACATCGAAGCCATGCCCGCGCGTGTTGAGGTTGCGCTGATGCTGTGAGGCGTGAAAGCGCAACAGTTCTGCCTTCCACTGCGCCGCGTTTTCATCAAAGGGCGTGTACAGGTCTTGCCGCATGGCCAGCGTCTTGGCGTCCTGGTTGAGCCAGGCCCACAGGGGGTATGGCATCTGCTGCGCCACGGCCTCGACCAGCGCATAGCTGCGCTGGTGGGTCACGTTGCTGTCGTTGCCGTGCGGGAGGAAAACACAGTGGGTTTGGTGCTGCGCGAGCAGGCGCTGCACGGTGGCGTGGTTGGCCTCGTCCAGGCGCGGGTTGCCGCCCTCGTCGTTCGGCAGACGCAGAAACTCCAGAGACGCCGCAGGCAAGCCGAAGAAAGCGCAACTCGCAGCCTGCTCCAGCTCACGCACCGCACCCCTGGCCTCATCGGTCTGCGCCCCGGCAAACCCTGGCTCCACACCACTGGCGCCCGTGGTGCATACCGCGAGGTGCAGGCGCATGCCCAAGGCGTGCAGGCGACGCAGGGTGATGGCTATGGCGTCGAAGTCATCCGGGTGCGGTGCGAGCACCAGCACCGACAAACCGCCGGGCAGCGCCAGCGTGTCAAAAGAGACCGGGCCTCGCCCCTGAACCTGGGTCTGCGCGTGCACCGCCCCCAAGACGGCGTCCAGCGCGCGCAAGCCTGCGCTCATCGCGTGCTCACTTGAACAGGCTGTCGCGCGTCACCCAGACGAAGGCCGCGAGCAGGGCCGCAGCCAGCAACAGGAAGTACAGCGTCCAGGGCTTTTTCTTTTCAGCGTAGGGGTCGCTCAGCGCGCGTTCGGCATTGGCCGGCAGATGGGCCAGCTGGGTGAGCGAGGTGCCAAAGGGAATGTTGATCTTGGCGCGCGCATTGATGGCCCAGCCATTGGCGTCGAGGATGGGTCCCAGATTGCGGCTGCGCAGCTTGAACCAGGCCAGGATGACGGCCGGGCCCGAGATCACCAGCATCAGGCCCGCGAAGGCCAGGGGCAGCTGCCACCACTGGAGTGAAAACAGACCGCCCACCACTGCGGCCAGGGCCGTGCCGATGGCACCCAGGGCCAGGCCGATGGCGGCAAAGATACCGGCGAACTTGGCGACGTCAAAGGGCGCGGGCGGTGCCGGGGGCGTGGCCGGCGCGGCAACAACTGTGCCCACCTTCTTGCCGCTGTCCACCGCGGCCGTGGACAGCTTGTCGTCCGAGGCCTTGGCCTTGCTGGCCGCCACCTTCTGCAGCTGCTCGCTGATAAAACGCGCCACGCGTTTGTAGGGCGACCAGAAGGCCTGGCGCAGGCTGATGGGGTGTTCGATGATCTTGTTGATGGTGGCGTCCCAGTCACGGCCCAGGCGGTCGTAGAACACGCCGTTGCGGCCCACCATGAGCTGGTCCGAGTCACCCGCCGTGAAGGCCGCAGCCACGCTCAGCGTCTCGGCGCCGCGCTTGCAGTCGCAATAGACCAGGCACATGCGCGAGAGCGTGGCCAGGCTGGCGTGGCGGGCCGCGTCGTTGACGGCCACGCAGAGCTCGGCCGAGCGGCCGTCCAGGTAGAGCGTGCCGACCTGGAAGGTGGCCTTGCCCTGGCGGGTGTAGAAATCGCGGAAGGCCACGAAGTTGTTGGCCAGGGTCATCAGGTCGCGCACGTAGTGGGCCAGGCGCTCCAGCTGGCGCACGGCATCGGCCTCGACCGCCGCATCGGGCTTGGCCGCCAGCCAGGCGGCATAGGGCGCGAGCTTGTCCTGGAGTGCATGCCAGTCGGCTTCGGTGAGCAGCGCACGTTCGCCCAGCAGGGGATGGATGGCCAGCTCGCGCAAGGCCGCCATACGTCCAGCCCAGGCCGGGTTCAAGCCGCCGGCCAGCGACAGGACGGCGCCGGGCTGCACACGAGCCAGCGGCAACGCGGCAACGCTGTCCGCATCCACCTTGAGCGTGGTGGCGCCCAGGGCGGCCAGCGTGTCATCAGCAGCATTGAGCGCAACGCCCGCACGTTCGTCGTAGGCCGCCAGGCGGC
This sequence comes from uncultured Hylemonella sp., assembly GCA_963513855.1. GTDB lineage: Bacteria > Pseudomonadota > Gammaproteobacteria > Burkholderiales > Burkholderiaceae_C > Hylemonella. Next base: position 477 of record CAUPRZ010000344.1, on the reverse strand, counting down.
AACGCACAAACCAGTCCTCCACCTTTTCGGTCACGGCGAGCAGGGCCTCGTGAGCCGCGGCCGTGGCGTCGCCCAGCGGGCGGGCGGACTGACCCGCCGCTTCCCAGGCGGCCAGCGCACGTTGCGCGTGGCGGGTCTGCGCGGCATTGGCAGCGGCGACCGTCACCAGCCCGTCGGTGCTAGCGATGTCGGCCAGCAGTTCACGTGCTGCGGTGGCGATGGCAGCGCCCTCCTCGTCCTCGTCGCGGATGGCGGCCAGCGGTACGCCCGGGAGCTTCTGCGCCAGCACCTCCGGGTCTTTCAGCCGCCCGGCCGCCCACTGCACCGCAGCGATCAGTTCGGGCGCGCGTACCTGGCCATCACCATCCCCATCGACAAAAGCCAGGGTGCGGGCGTCGAACTCGATGCCCTTGACGGGGCAGGACAGGGCCACCCAGAGCTTCTGGTCGAGCTGGCCAATGTTCAGCAGTTCTGCCG
>CAUPRZ010000343.1:0-3320 GCA_963513855.1 uncultured Hylemonella sp. | reverse complement strand
TCGTCTACTTCAAGAACAAGGGCAAGCGACTGGCGCGCCTGAACGGCACCATGATCGACGTGGCCGGCGTCAAGCACATCCTGATGTACCTCAAGGACGTCACGGCCGAGCGCATGGCCGAAGAGTCGTTGCGCGCGGGCGAGGTAGCCCTGGCCCAGGCCAACGAGAAGCTGGCGGCTCAGCTCGACCTCTACACCCTGACCGAGGAACTGGCGCGGGTCGGTCACTGGAGCACCAGCGATGGCGGCGAGACCATCCACTTCTCCGGCGGTCTGCAGAACATCGACTTCGACAAGATCGGGCCGGTGCGCTCCCGTTCGGATGCCCGCAACCGCATCCACCCGGACGACCTGCCGGCCTTTGTGGCGGCACGCCAGAGCATGGACGGGCGGATTGTCGAGTACCGCTCGGTGCATCCCGACGGCAGCGTCTACTGGCGACGCAGCCGCATGCGACGGCACCAGAACAGCGACGGCAGCATCACCGACTTTGGGGTGGTCATGGACGTGACGGCCGAGATGCAGACGGCGCGCATCCTGCAGGAGAAGCTCGACTTCATCGAAAAGCTCACCAGCCGCGTGCCCGACGTGCTGTTCCAGTACCGCTACGACAAGGGCGGGCGGCATGCCTTTCCTTTTGTCAACGAAAGAGTCCGCAGCCTGTTCGGTCTGGATCCGCATGAGGTGCGCCAGGATGCCCGCAAGATGCTGACGGTCATCGAGCCGCAGGATATCCCGGAGCTGTTCGTGTCCATGCGCGCGGCGCATCAGGAAGGCGCTTCCTGGCAGCATGAGTTTAGGGTGCGTGCGCAGGATGGCAGCACGCACTGGATGCGTGGCAGCGCGGTCACGATGCGTGAACCCGATGGCGAGCTGTCATCCTACGGTGTCATGCGCGAGTTCACCCAGCGCAAGATCGCCGAGACCCAGCTGCAGGAGAGCGAGGCGCGTTTCCGCAGCCTGACCGACCTGTCCTCCGACTGGTACTGGGAGATCGACGAGGATTTCCGTTTCACCGACTTCGTGGGCTACCACCACGGCAAGTCGGTGATGACCCAGGCCGACAGCATCGGCAAGACCCGCTGGGAGCTCGGCGCCCTGAACCTCAGCCCAGAAGACTGGGCCGTGCACCGCCGGGTGCTGGAGTCGCACCAGACCTTCCGTGACCTGGAGCTGCAGCGCCTGGACGCCGATGGCCAGGTCTACTGGGTGGCCGTGAGCGGTACGCCCATCATCGACGCCCGGGGACAGTTCCGTGGCTACCGCGGCATCGGTCGCGACATCACGACACGCAAGCGCGCCGAAGACGAAACCCAACGCCTGGCCTTCTACGACACGCTCACGGGCCTGCCCAACCGCCGTCTGCTCATGGACCGCCTGGCCCATGCCCAGATCAACAGTGCGCGCAGCCGGACCTACGGCGGCCTGCTCTTTATCGATCTGGACAACTTCAAGGACCTCAACGACACCCTGGGCCACGACGTGGGCGACCAGCTGCTGGAGCAGGTGGCCCTGCGGCTCGCCAGCTGCCTGCGCGAAGGCGATACAGCCGCACGTTTTGGCGGCGACGAATTTGTGGTGATGCTGGAGGGCTTGAGCGAAAACGACACGGATGCGGCACGCCAGGCCGAGCTGGTGGCCGAGAAGATTCTGGCGCGGCTGAACGCGCCTTACGAGTTGGTGGGGCGCCAGCACAACAGTTCGCCCAGCATCGGCATCACCCTGTTTTCAGGCGCGGTGCTGGGTGTGGACGAGTTGATCAAACGCGCCGACGTGGCCATGTACCAGGCCAAGGCGGCCGGGCGCAACACCCTGCGCTTTTTCGATCCGCAGATGCAGGCTGCAGTGCTGGCTCGCGCCGCGCTTGATACCGACCTGCGCCAGGGCCTGAAGCGTGAGGAACTGCTGCTCTATGACCAGCCCCTGGTTGATGGCGGCAACCGCATCCTGGGTTACGAGGCCCTGCTGCGCTGGCGGCATCCCAAACGCGGCATGGTGTCGCCGGGCGAGTTCATCACCCTGGCCGAGCAGACCGGGCTCATCCTGCCCATCGGCGAGTGGGTGCTGCGCACGGCCTGCCGCCAGTTGGTGACCTGGGCCCGGGAGCCGGCAACACGTGCCTTGAGCCTGTCCGTCAACGTGAGTGCGCGCCAGTTCCGGCAGAACGATTTTGTGAGCCAGGTACAGGCTGTGCTGGACGAGACGGGGGTGGACCCGCAGCGCCTCAAGCTCGAATTGACCGAGAGCGTGCTGATCTCCGATGTGGAGGACGCGATCCGCAAGATGGGTGCGCTGCGCGAGCGGGGGGTACGTTTTGCGCTGGACGATTTCGGCACCGGCTACTCATCGCTGAGTTACCTCAAGCGCCTGCCGCTGGATCAGCTCAAGATCGACCAGAGTTTTGTGCGGGACGTGCTGACCGATCCCAACGACGCGGCCATCGTGCGCACCATCCTGGCCCTGGCCCAGAGCATGGAGCTGCAGGCCGTGGCCGAGGGGGTGGAGATGGAGGGCCAGCGCCGTTTCCTGCTGGACAACGGCTGCACCGTGTTCCAGGGTTACCTTTTCGGGCGGCCCGGACCGCTCGGGCACACGGTCGTTCCGGCTTGAGACTTATTCGGTCGAGCCGGGTGCGCGCTCGTCGCCGCCGGACAGTGTGAGTTTCTCGGCGTTTTGGCGGGCCTGGGCTTTTTCACCGGCGCCGGCGAACTTGCTGTACTTGTGCAGGATGGGCACGAGCTGGCCGTAGATGCGCGGGTTGCCGGCCAGGCATTCCTTGTGCTCCATGAACTCGGGTTCACCGGTGAAGTTGCCCACCAGGCCACCGGCTTCGGTGACCAGCAGGGAGCCGGCCGCCACGTCCCAGGGGCTCAATCCCGTCTCGAAAAAACCGTCGGTGTAGCCCGCGGCCACATAGGCCAGGTCCAGCGCAGCGGCGCCCGGGCGGCGCAGGCCGGCGGTGCGTTGCATGACTTCACCCATCATGGCCAGGTAGGCCGGGAAGTTGTCGCCCTTGCGGAAGGGGAAGCCGGTGGAGATCAGGCACTGTTCCAGCTGCGTGCGTTTGCTCACGCGGATGCGGCGCTCGTTGAGGAAGGCGCCGCGGCCCTTGGTGGCGGTGAAGAGGTCGTTGCGGGTGGGGTCGTAGACCACGGCCTGCTCGACCTTGCCTCGGACGGTGAGAGCGATGCTCACGCAATAGACGGGGAAGCCGTGGATGAAGTTGGTGGTGCCGTCCAGGGGGTCGATGATCCAGACGTGGTCCGAATCCTGGGCGCCGCGCGGGCGGCCCGTTTCAACACCGCTCATGGCAATGAACTC
>CAUPRZ010000342.1:0-3341 GCA_963513855.1 uncultured Hylemonella sp. | reverse complement strand
GTTCCTGACGGGCCCGCAGCGGCTCCTCGCACAGTTCAGGCACAAAGTAGTCCAGCCCGATCTCGCCCACGGCCACCAGATGCGGATCGTCCCGGTGCGCAGCCAGGGCGGCATCCAGCCGGGCCAGGTCGCCCTCCTCCGCCTGTTTCACGTACAGGGGATGGATGCCCAGGGCGTAGCTGTCACCGAACTGGTGCGCCAGGGCCCGCGTGGCCTCGAAATGCGCCACCTGCACGGCCGGCAGCACGCAGTGCTGCACCCCCCGCTCGCGGGCCCGGGCCCGCACGGCCACGATATCGCCCGCGAATTCGGGCGCGTCCAGGTGGCAATGGGTGTCGATCCATCCAGTCAGGCTCATGAGGCCGATGATGCCGCAAACCATCACCACCCCGGGCTCACGCGCATGCAAAAAACGGCCAGCCGTGCTACCGTAGCTGCAACGCCGCGTGTCGCGGCCCCACCTTCAGGTGTACGCATGCGCAAGCCCGCCCTGTACAGCCGTAGCCCGCGTGGCCCCGCCACCGCGTCAGAGCCGGCTTTGCCTGAAGCCTCCCCGGCCCACTCACCCACGACCCGCCGCTGGCGCGAGCGCCTGCCACATTGGCAGGAAAGGCATTGGCGCTGGCTGGCCCTGGTCACTTTGCTGGTCTTGCTGGGCCAGACCCTCTGGCCGGCCCACCAGCAACGCAAGCTGACCCAGAAAGACATCGACGCGGCCGTGTTCAAGACCCTGGAGACGGCCGTCCTGCCCTCCCCCGCGGCGCGTGCCGCCGCCATCGTGGCGCCCTCGGTGGTGCGCGTGACGGGTTTCGTGACCGACAAGGACGGCGAGGAAAAGGAACACGGCCTGGGCACGGGCGTGGTGATCGTCGACTCGGGTGTCATCCTCACCAACCTGCACGTGGTCTCGGGTGCCAACCGGGTGGAAGTCACCTTCCACGACGGCACCCGCTCGCCCGCAGTCATGACCGGCGGCCAGGTCCACAACGACCTGGCCGTGCTGCAGGCCCAGAAGCTGCCCGACGACCTGCATGCGGCCACCATGCGCTCCACAGCCGAGCTGCAGCCCGGCGACGGTGTGGTCGCCGTAGGCTTTCCTTTCGGCATCGGGCCCTCGGTCTCCAGCGGCGTGGTCTCGGGGCTCAAGCGCAGCTTTCGTTCACCCGAGGGCAGGCAGCAGATCGGGAACCTGATCCAGTTTGACGCGGCGGCCAACCCCGGCAACTCGGGCGGCCCGCTGATCACCATGGACGGCGAGGTGGTGGGCATCGTCACCGCCATCCTCAACCCCAATGAACAGCGCACCTTCATCGGCATCGGCTTTGCCGTGCCCATCGAAAACGCGGCTTCGGCCGTGGGCATGCATCCCTTCTGAACTTCACGACCAAGGAACGCCATGGACGCCACGCAACGCCCCGCCGCCGAGACGGCCCGCCTGATGGAACAGATCCTCTACGAGGTCAAACGCGTCGTCGTTGGCCAGGACCGTTTTCTTGAACGCGTCATGGTCGCCCTGCTGGCCCAGGGCCACCTGCTGGTCGAAGGCGTGCCCGGCCTGGCCAAGACCCTGACCATCAAGACCCTGGCCCAGGTGGTGCAGGGCCAGTTCCGCCGTATCCAGTTCACCCCAGATCTCGTGCCGGCCGACCTAGTGGGCACCCGCCTCTACAACCAGAAAAGCGGCGAGTTCAGCACCTCGCTGGGCCCGGTCTTCGCCAACCTGCTGCTGGCCGACGAAATCAACCGGGCGCCGGCCAAGGTGCAGAGCGCGCTGCTGGAGGTGATGCAGGAGCACCAGGTCACCATCGCCGGCACCAGCCACCCCGTGCCCGCGCCCTTTGTGGTCATGGCCACGCAGAACCCCATTGAGACCGAGGGCACCTACCCCCTGCCCGAAGCCCAGGTGGACCGTTTCATGTTCAAGGTGCTGGTGGACTACCCCACGGAGGAAGAAGAGTTTGTCATCGTGCAGCGGGTCACCGGTGCCGCCCAGCAGGTGGCCGCCGTCGCCACGACCGCACAGCTCGCCGAGCTGCAGAAGCTCTGCCGCGAGGTCTATGTGGACCCGGCCCTGGTGCAGTACGCCGTCAAGCTCGTGGCCGCCACGCGGGAGCCGGCCCGCGCCGGCCTCAAGGACCAGGCCCGGCTGTTGAGCTACGGCGCCAGCCCCCGCGCCACCATCAGCCTGATTGAGGGCGCCCGCGCCCTGGCCCTGCTGCGTGGACGCAGCTATGCCCTGCCCGAAGACGTGGGCGACCTGGTGCACGACGTACTGCGCCATCGCCTGGTGCTGTCCTACGAGGCCCTGTCTGAAGGGTTGACGGCCGATGCGCTGATCGACAAATTCATGGCCCACGTCCCACTCCCGGCCAAGGTCCTCGAACACGAACCCAAAGCTGCATGACATGAAGCCGGTCGCGCCCGCACCCCGTGAAACTGCCGAGCAGGCCCTGCGCCGCCTCGAGTGGACGGTGCTGCGCCGGCTCGACGGCCTGCTGCAGGGCGACTACCGCACGCTGATGCGCGGCGCCGGCCTGGACCTGGCCGATCTGCGTGAATACCAGAGCGGCGACGATGTGCGCCACATCGACTGGAACGTCACTGCCCGTCTGCAGATTCCCCATGTGCGCGTCTACACCGAAGACCGCGAGATGAGCGCCTGGTTCCTGCTCGACCTCAGCCCCTCGGTGGATTTCGGCTCGGGCACGCGCAGCAAACGCGAGCAACTCGCCGACTTCGTGGCCGTGCTCGCGCGCCTGCTCACGCGCCACGGCAACCGCGTGGGTGCCGTGCTTTACAACGGTGGTGTGCAGGCCGTGCTGCCCCCGGGCAGCGGACGGCGCCACGTGCTGCAGCTGCTGCAACGTGTGCAGGCGACCCCGGATGCCCAAGACCAGCACCCGGGCCTCACGCGTCTGCAGGAGTTGCTGGACAGCGCCGGGCACCTGATGCGCCGGCGCAGCACGGTCTTTGTGCTGTCCGACTTCATCAGCGAAGACGGCTGGGAACAACCGCTCACGCGCCTGGCCCTGCGCCACGAAGTCGTGGCCGTGCGCCTCTACGACCCGCTGGAACAGGAACTGCCCGACCTGGGCCTGATCCCCCTGCAGGACGCCGAGACCGGCGAGCTGCTGATGGTGGACACCCACGACGCCCGTTTCCGCGCCCGTTTCGCCCAGCTCGCCGCGCAACGCGAAGAGACGTTGCGCCGCACCCTGTCCCGTGCCGGCGTGGACACGCTGGAGCTGGCCACCCAGGACGATCTCGTGAACTCGCTGCTGCGCTTCACCGAACTGCGGCGTCAGCGCAGCCGCGCCCGCTCTGCCCCGCCGCCCGTGCAC
>CAUPRZ010000341.1:0-3343 GCA_963513855.1 uncultured Hylemonella sp. | reverse complement strand
TGCACCATGAAATAGAGCAGCTGGATCGCCACATAAACCAGCATCAGGCTGACCAGGATCTCGTTGGCGTTGAAGCGGTCGCGCAGCAGGGCGGTGATGGCGGCCCAGCACATGCCGCCCAGCATGCCGGCCAGCAGCACCGGAATGAAAAACCAGGCCCCGGTGGTGGGGTCGGCCAGCAGGGCCGTGCCGCCCGCACAGATGGCACCGGCCACAAAGTGCCCCTCGGCGCCGATGTCCCAGATATTGGAGCGGAAGCACACAGCCAGGCCCAGCGCGATCAGCAGCAGGGGTGTGGCCTTGATCATCAGTTCGCCCAGGGCATAACCCGACTTGATGGGTTCCCAGAAGAACATCTGCAGCCCGCGCAGCGGGTCCTTGCCCAGCAAGACGAAGAGCACGATGCCGATCAGCACCGTGAGCGCCAGGGCCAGCAAAGGCGAGGCGGTGCTCCAGGCGCGCGAAGGCTGGGGGCGGATCTCAAGCCGCAGCATGCTGCACCTCCACGGCGTCGTCGGTCTGCGGCCACAGGCCACTCATCCATTCGCCGATGCGTTCCACCGTGGCCTCGGCCGAGGGCACCGATGGCGAGAGCCGGCCCTTGGCGATCACATAAAGCCGGTCGCTGAGCGCGAACAGCTCGTCCAGTTCCTCGCTGACGATCAGCACGGCGCAACCTGCGTCGCGCAGCGCCAGGATCTCGGCATGGATCTGGGCCGCCGCGCCCACGTCCACGCCCCAGGTCGGTTGCGAGACGATGAGCAGCTTGGGGGCGGCGTCGATCTCACGCCCGACGATGAACTTCTGCAGATTGCCGCCCGAGAGACTGCGCGCCGCGGCGTGCACCCCCGCCGCCTTGACGTGCAGGTGCGAGACGATGGCGCGTGCCTGCGTGGCCAGCGTGGCCGGGTGGATCCAGCCCCAGGGGCCCAGGGATTCGTTGCGGGTGAGCAGCATGTTTTGCGACAGGCTCAGCGCCGGCACCGCGCCACGGCCCAGTCGCTCCTCGGGGACAAAACGCAGGCCCAGCTCGCGCCGACGGCCCGGGGGCAGGCGCGCGGCGTCCTGGCCGGCGAGACGCACGCTGCCCGGGGCGGCGCGCAGGTCTTCACCCGACAAGGCAAACAGCAGTTCGCGCTGGCCGTTGCCTGAGACACCGGCAATGCCCACGATTTCACCTGCGCGCACGTCCAGACACACCTGCTCCAGATCGGTGCCGAAAGGGTCCAGGCGCGGCAGGCTCAAGGCCTGCACCTCCAGCTGCACGGCACCGGTCTGCGTGGCGCGGCGTTGCAGGGCCGGTGGTTCGGCGCCGATCATCAGGCGGCTCAGGGAGGCATTGCTTTCCTGCCGCGGGTCGCAGACGCCGCTGACCTCGCCGCCGCGCAGCACCGTGCAGACCGTGCACAGGGCACGGATTTCGTGCAGCTTGTGACTGATATAGAGGATGCTGCAGCCCTGGGACGCCAGGCGGCGCAGCACCTCAAAGAGTTTTTCCACCGCCTGCGGCGTCAGCACGGAGGTCGGTTCGTCCAGGATCAGGAGCTGCGGTTCACCCAGCAGGGCACGGATGATTTCCACCCGCTGCATCTCACCCACGCTGAGGCTGTGCACGGGGCGCTCGGGGGCGATGTCCAGGCCGTATTCCTGGGCCTTGTCGCGGATGCGCTGGCTCACCTGGGCCAGGGTCAGGTTTTTGTCCAGGCCGATCCAGACGTTCTCGGCCACGGTCAGGGAGTCAAAGAGGCTGAAATGCTGGAACACCATGCTGATGCCCAGAGCTCGGGCCTGCTGCGGGTTGCGGATCTGTACCGGCTGCCCGCTGTAGACGACCTCGCCCTCGTCGGGCTTGACCGCACCGTAGATGATCTTCATCAGGGTGGACTTGCCGGCCCCGTTCTCGCCCAGCACCGCGTGTATCTCGCCGGCCTGCACCGTCAGCGCGACCTTGTGGTTGGCCACCACACCGGGGTAACGCTTGGTGATACCCGACAGCTGGAGGCGCGGGGGAAGGGCGGCGGAAGGGCTCATCGGGAGGGAGCTGGATGCACCAAGATGTGGCTGTGCGGTAAGAGGCTGCTGAAGCTTAAGCTATAACTGTGCCAAGTCTTGCATACAATTTTTGCATACAGTTGAGGTCCAACCCCCTGATGCTGGTATGCCGCTTGCTTGACGTAAGCCGGGACACGGTGTCCAGTATGTGCAGACCCCAGAGTGTCCAGATGGTCCGGAGAATTTGATGAAAGACAGCCCCTTGCAGTTCGTCCGCCGCGGCGAACTTGTCACCCTGCATGGCGTGCCGCCCGAGCGCACCCTGCTGGAGGTGCTGCGCGAAGACCTGGGCTGCAGCGCTGTCAAGGAGGGCTGTGGCGAAGGCGATTGCGGCGCCTGCACCGTGGTGCTGGCCGAGCCCCAGGGCGGGAGCCTGAACTACAAATCTATCAACAGCTGCATCCGCCTGGCCCATTCGGTCCATGGCCTGGCGGTCTGGACGGCGCAGGACCTGCCGGCTTCGGATGGTGCTCTGCACCCTTGTCAGCAGTCCATGGTGGACTGTCATGGCAGCCAGTGCGGCTTCTGCACACCGGGCTTCGTGATGAGCCTCTTTGGCATGTACCAGAACCGTGTGCTGGCTGGCGAGACCGTGAGCCGCGAGACGGCCCAGACCGACCTCTCGGGCAACCTCTGCCGCTGCACCGGTTACCGCCCCATCTTCGACGCGGCCCGCCAGATGGGCGAGCTGCCGCGCGTGACCGTGGACGAGGCCGCTGTGCTGGCCCAACTGCGCCAGATCACGCCTGCACCCGCCGCTGATTACAGCGCACCCACCCGCCTGGCCGAGCTGCTGCAGCTGCGCGCCGCACAACCGCAGGCCCAGCTCGTGGCCGGCTGCACCGATGTGGGCCTCTGGATCACCAAGCTGCACAAGCAATACGCCCAGGTGCTGGATGTCACGCGCGTGGCAGAACTGCGCCAGCTGAGCCGCACACCCGACACCCTGCGCATCGGCGCCGCCGTCACCCTGCACGAGGCCTATGCCGCCCTCGTGGCCGATCGGCCGCAGCTGCAGCGTTTTGCCGAACGTTTTGCCGGCCTGCCCGTGCGCAACAGCGGCACCCTGGGCGGCAATGTGGCCAACGGTTCACCCATCGGTGACAGCATGCCCCTGCTGCTGGCCATGGGCGCCACCCTGGTGCTGGCCAGCGTGCGCGGCGAACGCCGTGTGGCCCTGGATGCCTTCTACACGGGCTACCGCAAGAACCTGCTGGCGCCTGACGAGGTGCTGGCCTTCATCGACGTGCCGCTGCCCGTGGCGGGTGAGCCGAGCGTGGGGGTCGAATAT
>CAUPRZ010000340.1:0-3353 GCA_963513855.1 uncultured Hylemonella sp. | reverse complement strand
TCATGGTGGTGGCTATCTCAGAATGTCTCAGAGGGTTTCCGCCAGCATGCGCCCTACGCCATCCTGCCAGTGCGGCAGGGTCAGGCCGAAGGTGTTGCGCAGCCGGGTGCTGTCCAGCCTTGAATTGTGGGGCCGTTTGGCAGGCGTCGGATAGGCCGAGGTCGGGATGGGCAGCACCTGCTCAGGCCCGGCCTTCACGGTCCGCCCCGCCGCCTGCGCCTGCTGCAGCACAAAACGCGCATACCCGTGCCAGCTGGTTTCTCCGGCCGCGGCCACATGGTAGAGACCTGAAGATGCCAGTTCCTTGTGCCGCAAAGCATGCGCAGTCACATCGGCCAGCAGGTCGGCCCCGGTGGGTGCGCCGATCTGGTCGTCGATCACCTTGAGCTGCTCACGCTCGGTGGCCAGGCGCAGCATGGTCTTGGCGAAGTTGCCGCCACGTGCCCCGTAGACCCAGCTGGTGCGGAAAATCAGGTGACGACAGCCACTGGCGGCGATGGCCTGCTCGCCCTCGAGCTTGGTGCGACCGTAGACGCTCAGCGGAGCAGTGGCGTCCGACTCTTTCCAAGGCACGCTGCCGCTGCCGTCGAACACATAGTCGGTGCTGTAGTGGACCAGCCAGGCGTTCAGCGCCGCGGCCTCGCGGGCCAGCACGCCCGGCGCCTGGGCATTGACGGTATTTGCCAGTTCGGGCTCGCTTTCAGCCTTGTCAACCGCCGTATGTGCTGCGGCATTGACGATGACCTGCGGCTGCACACTGCGCACGGTCTGCGCCAACCCCGTCAGATCACTCAGGTCGCCGCACAAACCTTCCGCCCCCTGGCGATCCAGCGCCACCACCTCACCCAACACAGACAGGGAACGCTGCAGCTCCCAGCCCACCTGTCCGTTCTTGCCGAGCAGGAGAATCTTCATGCGTACTGCTTCTGCACCCAGTCGCGGTAGGCGCCGGACTGCACATGCGCCACCCAGTCCGGGTGCGCCAGGTACCACAGCACCGTCTTGCGGATGCCGGTCTCGAAGGTCTCGGCCGGTTTCCAGCCCAGTTCCTTTTCCAGCTTGCGCGCGTCGATGGCGTAGCGCCGGTCGTGGCCCGGGCGGTCTTTCACATACGTGATCTGCTCGCGGTAGCTCTTGCCGTCGCTGCGCGGCCGCAACTCGTCGAGCAGCGCGCACAGGGTCTGCACGATCTCGATATTGGGCTTCTCGTTCCAGCCCCCCACGTTGTAGACCTCGCCCAACTGGCCTGCTTGCAGCACACGACGAATGGCGCTGCAATGGTCGCGCACATAAAGCCAGTCGCGGATCTGCATGCCGTCGCCATAAACCGGCAGGGGCTTGCCCGCCAGGGCGTTGACGATCATCAGCGGTATGAGCTTCTCGGGAAAATGGAAGGGCCCGTAGTTGTTGCTGCAGTTGGTCGTCAGCACCGGCAGGCCATAAGTGTGGTGGTAGGCCCGCACCAAGTGGTCGCTGGCCGCCTTGCTGGCGCTGTAGGGGCTGTTAGGCTCATAGCGGTGCTCTTCGGTGAAGGCCGGCTCCTGGGACGTCAGGGAACCATAAACCTCGTCAGTCGAAACGTGCAGGAAACGGAAGGCCTTCTTCTCCTGCGCATCCAGCGCGCCCCAATAAGAACGCACAGCTTCGAGCAGCCGAAACGTGCCGACGATATTGGTCTGGATGAAATCCTCAGGGCCGTGGATCGAGCGGTCCACATGCGACTCAGCAGCAAAGTTGAGCACGGCGCGCGGTCGGTGTTCGGCCAGCAGGCGCCCCAGCAACGTGCTGTCAGCGATGTCGCCCTGCACAAAGACATGGCGCGGGTCACCCTGCAGCGAGGCCAGATTCTCCAGATTGCCGGCATAGGTGAGCTTGTCCAGATTGAGCACCGGCTCATCCGATAACGCCAACCAGTCCAGTACGAAATTCGCACCGATAAAGCCAGCCCCGCCCGTCACCAGAATCATGCGTTCCCCTGTCAGCCGATGCCCCCGCTTTAGGAGGCCCGGACGTTTGTAAAGTTGTAAATTATCCCACGCCCTCTCAGGCCGCCCGCCACACTGGCGCCAGGTACATGGAGAGCGTAAAGTGCAGCAAACACCCCCCAGGAGCCTGCCATGTCCAGCAAACCCGCTTCAAGCAACACCCCGCCCGGCGCCGATACTGCCCAGCAGATCTGGCTGGCCGGCCTGGCCGCCTTCAACCAGGCCCAGAAGGAGGGTGGCAAGGTCTTCGACGCCCTGGTGCAGGAGGGCCTGGCCATGCAGCGCAAGGCCCAGAGCACGGCCGAGACCAAACTCAGCGAGGCCGGCCAGAAGGTCAGCAGCATGGCGCAGGAGCTCGGCCAGCGCGCCAGCGGCCAGTGGAACCAGCTCGAAGGCCTGTTCGAGGAGCGCGTGGCCCGCGCCCTGCCGCGCCTGGGCATCCCCTCGGCCCAGGAAGTGCAGGCCCTGGAAGCCCGCGTGGCCGTGCTGGAGGCCCAGCTGCGCAGCGCGCCCGCCGGCAAAACGGCCCCGGCCAAAAAAGCAGCCCCCCGCAAGACCGCAGCCAAGCCCACCCGCTGATGGCCAAAAAGGCGCCGCGCCGCACCGCTGAGCGCATCCTGGAAACGACGCTGGCGCTGTTCAACCGCTACGGCGAACCCAACGTCTCCACCAGCCAGATCGCGGCCGAGCTGGGCATCAGCCCCGGCAATCTGCACTACCACCAACCCTCCAAGGACGGCCTGGTCAACACCCTGTTCGACCAGTACGCCGAGGCGCAAGCCAGCCTGCTGCCGGCCGCCGGTGGTGTGCGTGATGCGGAAGACGCCTGGTTTTTCGTGCACAGCCTGATCGAAGGCATCTGGGGCCACCGTTTCCTCTACCGCGACCTCAACCTGCTGCTCAGCCGCAACCGCCATCTCGAAGCCGGCATGCGCCGGGTGCTGCTGGCCCAGACCGGGGCCCTGCGCCAGCTGCTGGCCGGCCTGCAGGGCAGCGGCGCCTTGGTGCTGCCGGACGAGGAAGCCGATGCCCTGGCCACGCGGCAGGTCGTGCTGCTGAGCTACTGGCTGAGTTACGAATACGCCCTGGACCCGCGCCACGCCCTGGAGCCAGAAGGTCTGGAGTCCGCCGTGCTGCGCGCCGCGGCGCAGGCCCTGGGTTTACTGTTACCCTATCTGGTCCCGGCGCAGCAGGAGCTGCTGCGGCACCTGCCGCGCGCCTACAGAAACCAGCCTTCCCCAGAAAAGCCCGGAGTCCCCCATGAGTGATCTCAAATCCCAGTTCGAAGCCGCCGTCGCCCGCTCCAAGGAACTGGACGAGCGCCCCGACAACGTCACCCTGCTCAAGATGTATTCCCTCTACAAGCAG
>CAUPRZ010000339.1:0-3360 GCA_963513855.1 uncultured Hylemonella sp. | reverse complement strand
GCTGGTCCAGGTCACTGCCATCGTCGGGGTGCAGCGCCATGCCGATGGACACGCCCACACGCAACTGCCGCCCCTGGAAATCGACCGGTTCCTGGATCGAACTGCGCAGGCGCTGGGCGATGGTGCGCAACATGTCCGGCGTGGCGTTCTCCAGCAGCACGATGAACTCGTCCCCACCCCAGCGCGCCACCGTGTCATTCTGGCGCACCACGGCCAGGGCACGCTGGGCCACCGCCACGAGCACCGCATCACCGGCCTTGTGGCCATGGCGGTCATTGATATCCTTGAAGTCGTCCAGGTCCAGGAACAACAGGGCACACAGCTGATCCGCCTGGCGCTGCTGGCGCGAAAAGGCCATAAGGGCCCGGTCTTCGAACAGGCGTCGGTTGGGCAGGCGCGTGAGGTCGTCATACATGGCGCGCTGCACCATGAGACTGCGGTTGCGGATCAGCAGGAACAGCATGATCGCCACCACCAGACCGGCCAGGCCGGCCCCTCCTCGCAGGGACCAGTGCAAGGTGCGGGTGTCGTCAGCCTGCAGGGCCCGCACCGCGATCGCCCAGCGCCCGCCGGGTATCTCCATCTCCTGCACCAGGATGTCGGGCGCATCGAACAGGGACAGCGAGCCCCAGACCGGCCCGCCCTCCCGTCCCCCGCCATCCCGACCACGGATAGCGAACTCGTAATGATCGTCGGCTGCTTCGGCCTGCACCATGCGGAACAGGGAGTCGGAGTCGATCACCGTGGACAGCAGGCCCCAGTAGCGCCCCTCCAGCATGATGGGCATGCGGTAGATCATCCCGCGCCCGCCCTGGGCCAGCTCCACCGGCCCCGCCAGGGCCGCCTGGCCGCTGCTGGTGATCTTCTGGATCACAGGCCACTGGGCAGGAAAATCGGGGTAATAAAGACCGATAGCGCGTTCATTGCCTGCGATGGGGTGCACATACAGGAGGCGATAACCCACGGCCACGCCGAAGTTGCGCACGTGCTGGCTGTTGCGATAGATCTCGGCCAGGATGGCCTGGACCTCACGCGTCTCCATGGTGCTGTTGCGCACGGCCAGGTAGGCGGCCAGGCCGTTGTTGAGGTTGAGCAGGGCACTGAGCTCGCGCTCCAGACGCACACGCAGGGTCGTGGCGTAGGACAGGGTTTCGAGCTGGCGTTTGCTCGCACGATCCTGCAGCAGGGAACGCAGCATCACCTCGCCCGCAACTTGCAGCAGGGCGAACACCACCAGGGCGCTGAACAGCGCCACGGCATGTCTGGACAGGAAGACCCGACTCGGAAACCGCATGAACAAGACTCCGGTGACGCGGTCATTCTCGCAGAGTCGGCCCGATACCGTACCGGGAATGTGCTGCCCTTTCTGCCGCCTATTCAGCCAGCGCGCACTGCACCGGTCGCGCACCCAGCAGCTGCACGCAGACCTGCGGGTCTATGCCCACCAGATACCCGCGCCGCCCACCGTTGATCAGGATGCGCGGCAGGGTCAGGATGGTTTCCTCGATATAGACCGGCATCTCGCGCCGTGTGCCGAAGGGCGAGGTGCCGCCCACCAGATAGCCGCTGTGCCGGTTGGCCACCTCGGGTTTGCAGGGCTCCACCGACTTGGCGCCGATCTGCCGCGCCAGGTTCTTGGTCGAGACCTTGCGGTTGCCGTGCATCAGCACCAGCAGGGGTTTCGCATCCTGGTCCTGCATGACCAGGGTCTTGACCACGGTGTACGGGTCCCAGCCCAGCACCTGCGCGCTGTGCTGCGCCCCACCGTGCTCCAGGTACTCGTAGGGATGCTCGGTGTAGTCCACCTTGCTGGCCTTGAGCAACTGGGTCGCGGGGGTTTCGGAAACGTGGTCTTTTTTGGCCATGTACGGATTTTCTCTCAGGGCAAGGGGCAGGGCGCAGCGGGGCAGTGCCACAATCGCCGCCCATGGACACGCCGCAAGACCGCCCTACCCTGCGCCACAGCCACGCCGAGGACGCCCTGGCCCTGCTCTCGGGCACGGCCCTGATCGCCCTGGCCGTGGCCCTGTTCCAGCACGCGCAGCTGCTCAGCGGCGGCACGGCAGGCGTCGCCTTCCTGCTGCACTACGGCATGGGCTGGAGCTTCGGGCCGGTGTTTTTTGTCCTCAACCTGCCCTTCTACGTGCTGGCCTGGCGCCGCCTGGACCGTGCCTTCCTCGTCAAGACCATGATTGCGGTGGCCCTGCTCTCCTTACTCACGGAGACCATGCCCCATCTCATCACCTTTGAGCAGGTGCGTCCGCTCTACGCCGCCCTGATCGGCGGTGTGCTGCTGGGCGTGGGCTTTCTGATCCTGTTCCGGCACCGTGCCAGTCTGGGCGGTGTGGGCATCCTGTCCTTCTGGCTGCAGGAGACGCGCGGCTGGCGCGCCGGCCATATCCAGATGGCCGTGGACGGACTGATCCTGCTGCTGGCCCTGATCACGGCGCCGCTGCTTCAGGTGGCTCTGTCGGTTGTCGGGGCCGTCGTCCTGAACCTGACCCTGGCCATCAACCACCGCGCCGGGCGCTATATTGCCAACTGAACGCCTCGGGAGACACACAATGAACACCATCAACGACACCGCCACCGCCCTGCTCCGCGCACCGCTGGAAGCCGCACTCAAGAAACAGCGCGCCGCCTATCTGGCCAATCCCGAGCCCGACTATGCCGCCCGCTGCGCCGACCTGCGCAAGCTGGAGCGTTTTGTGCGCGAGCACCAGGATGCGATCTGCACCGCCATCAGCGCCGACTACGGCAACCGCTCGCGCCACGAGACCCTGCTGACCGAGGTGATGCCTGTGCTCAAAGGCATCCACCACGCGCTCAAGAATCTCAAACGCTGGATGAAGCCGCAGCGCCGTGGCGTGGACCGCCTGGCTTTCGGCCTGGCCAGGAATCGCGTGCTCCCCCAGCCCCTGGGCGTGGTGGGCGTGATCGTGCCCTGGAACTTCCCGCTCAACCTCAGCCTGCTGCCCCTGGCCGCCATCTTCGCTGCCGGCAACCGCGCCATGGTCAAGATGAGCGAGAACTCGCGCCATCTGGCCAAGCTGCTGATGAAGGAGATGCCCGACTTTTTCCCCGAGGAGAAGCTGCAGTTTTTCGACGAAACCGGTGGTGTGGGCATCGAATTCTCCAAGCTGCCCTTCGACCACCTGCTGTTCACAGGCTCGGGCCAGACCGGCAAGGCGGTGATGGCTGCGGCCGCGGTCAACCTCTGTCCGGTCACGCTGGAGCTGGGTGGCAAGTCGCCAGCCATCGTTTGTGAAGACTTCCCGCTGCGCACGGCCACCGAGCGCCTGCTCTACGTGAAGTACCTCAACGCCGGCCAGATCTGCACCACGGTGGACCACGTCTATG
>CAUPRZ010000338.1:0-3372 GCA_963513855.1 uncultured Hylemonella sp. | reverse complement strand
TCGGCCGTGCTGGCCGGCACGGGCGGCCATGATCTGGGCGGTGAAGCTCACCACCTTGGCTTCCTTGGCCACGCTCTGGATATCGCCGACGATGCCCACGAGTTCCTTCATCATGGCTTCGGACTTGGCCTTGGTGACCTCGTCAAAGGTGGTAGTGACGGTGTTGAGCGCCTCCAGAATGCGGTCGGTCAGGCCAACGAGTTCGATCAGCGCATCGGCCACGCCGGGTGCCTTGCGTTCAATCTGCTCCAGCGTGCGCCCCATGAGCTGCATGAAGGAGGCGATGAGCGGGCCCACGCCGCGCGGGCCGTGGTAGATGGCCTCGACCTTTTCGGCGGCGTTCTTGTCCAGATGCGTGACGGTGGCCTGCAGGTGCTGTTGGCTTTCGGTGAAGATCTGCAGGCTGCGCTGTGCCGCCTCGAATTTCTGTGCATCACCGCGCGAGGCCAGCAGGGTCTGCAGGATCATGCGCTGCGAGAGCATGCGCTGGCGTGCGGCCAGGTTGACGAGCGAGAGGCCCTTGATGTGTGTCGGCAGTTCCGTCTGACGGAGCGTGACGGTGGTGCGCGGGGTGAAGGTGGTGACAGAGGAGGACATCGAAGGGGTCATGGCAGGTACAGGCTGTAGCACCGGCCCTCACATTGAAGGCCGGGTTCAAGTACCCCAAGCAAACTGCGGGCCAGCTTGCTGCAGCTGCAAGACGGCTTGTAGTACGTCCCCTACAACGATGACGCAGGGGCTGCCGAGTTCTTCACGCACCAGCGTGGCGTGCAGCTGATCAAGGGTGGTGAGGGCCTGGCGTTGTGTGGGCAGGCTGGCGTGCTGCACCAGGGCCACGGGCGTGTTGCCGGGCAGGCCGCTGAGCAGGCCTTCTTCGATCTGCCGTGCGCCACTCACGCCCATCTAGATCACGAGGGTCAGTCGTTCGGCCTGGGCCGTGGCCGCCAGCGTGGCCCAGTCGGGGCCGCGGCCGCCGGGCTTGGCGTGGCCGGTGATGAAAAGCACGCCGTGCGCGTGGTCGCGGTGGGTCAGCGGTGCGCCCAGGCTGGTCACGGCGG
Organism: uncultured Hylemonella sp.; assembly: GCA_963513855.1. Taxonomy (GTDB): domain Bacteria; phylum Pseudomonadota; class Gammaproteobacteria; order Burkholderiales; family Burkholderiaceae_C; genus Hylemonella. The sequence goes on along the minus strand of CAUPRZ010000338.1, from coordinate 2,314 downwards.
CCAGGCCGGCCGTGATGCCGTTGATGACGTCCACGCGGATGCCGGCCTCGGCCAGGTGTTCCACCTCTTCGCCGCCACGGCCGAAGACATAGGGGTCGCCGCCCTTGAGACGCACCACCTGTTCGCCTTCGCGCACCGCGGTGATCATGAGCTTTTCGATGAAGGATTGCGGCGTGGAGGTGCAGCCCCCGCGTTTGCCCACGTGCACGATGCGTGCGCTTGGTGCGGCATGCACAAGCACGGCCTCGTTGACCAGGTCGTCGACCAGGATCACGGTGGCGCGGGCGATGGCCTTCACAGCTTTGAGCGTCAGCAGTTCGGGGTCGCCCGGGCCTGCGCCTACGAGGGTGCAGGAACCGGTGAGGGGCAGGGTGTTCGTGTGCATGGTCAGGCTTTGCAAGTTTCAGGCCGCCTTCATGCGGCCTGTTTGAGCGGCAGCGTGCGCTTCACCAAACGCTGCAGCTCGGGCACGCAGGAGCCGCAGTTGGTGCCGCACTTCAGCGTCTGCTGCAGCGCGGCCAGGCGTTCGCTGTCGTTGCCCGTGCATGAGGCCAGCGCACCTTCGATGGCGTTTTCCGTGACGTTGAAGCAGGTGCAGACCTGGCGGCTGCGCGCAGGCATGGCCACCGGGGCCTTGGCGCCGGGCAGCAGGATCAGGCGGCCATAACTTTGTGCGGGCAGCTCCTGTTGCAGCAAGGAACGGATCCAGCTCTCGGCACTGGTGTCGCCGGCCAGCAGCACGGCGCGCAGTGTGGTCTGCTCACCATCGCGGTGCAGCAGGGCGGCACGACGCTGGCCGCGTTTGCGGTCGGCGTAGCGCAGGGTGCCCGCGGCGTCCAGACCCAGCAGGGTCTCGATCTCGGCCAGCAGTTCGTCGGGCACGGCTTCATGCGCGGCGGCGCGGAAGAGCAGGCCCGTGGGCTGCGCACCGGCCTCGCCCTTGAGCGGGGCGGCATTCGCAAAGGGCACGCAGCTGGCAAAGGGGAAACGCAGCATGAGCTTGCGCAGGGCCTCGCGCGCGGCCAGGGCGCGGTCGGCCGGCAGCCAGGCCAGGCCCAGCAGGGTCCAGGGCAGTTCGGCCTTGAGGATCTTGACGGCCGCGTGCTTGAGCTCGGGTTGTTTGGAACTGGGGCAGTAGCTGGAGGTGGTCAGCGCATTGACGCCGGCCAGGGGCTGGCCTGCGCTGCTGATGCCGCTCACGAACTCCGGGCCCCAGTGCATGGCCATGAAGGCCTGGCCACTGGCCAGTTCCTCGCTGGCCTGCAGGGGCACGAGGATGGAGCCGCGTTTGCTGGTCACGTGCACGAGGTCACCCTCGGCCAGGCCACGGCGTGTCATGTCGCCCGCATTCATCTGGACCGTGGGTTCGGCCACGTGGCCGAAGAGGCGGCCCAGGGTGCCGGTGCGGCTCATGCCGTGCCACTGGTCGCGCAGGCGACCCGTGGTCAGGGAGAAGGGGAAACGCGATTCACGCGGCTCGGCCACGGGCTGGTAGGCCGGGCTGGCAAAACGTGCGCGGCCGTCCTCGGTGGGGAAGACGCCGTCTTCGTAGAGGCGTTGTTTGCCCACCGTGGCGCCTTCGGGCAGGGGCCATTGCTGGGGCGCCTGTTCGATCTGCGCGTAGCTCATGCCGGTGATGTCCAGGTCGCGTCCGCGGGTGGATTCACGGTGTTCGTTCCAGACCGACTCCGGGTTCTCGTAGGGGAAGAGTTCGCTGCGCGGGCCGATGCCCAGGGCCTGCAGGCGGCGCGCAAAGTCCACACCGATCTGCCAGTCGTGGCGTGTGGTGCCCGGCGCGGTCACGGCGGGACGCACGCGTGTGATGCGGCGTTCGCTGTTGGTCACGGTGCCGTCCGTCTCGCCCCAGGTGGTGGCGGGCAGCAGCAGGTCGGCGTAGTCGCAGGTGCTGGTGGTGAGGAAAGCTTCCTGGACCACGACAAACTCGGCGCGCTGCAGGGCGCGGCGCACGGTGTTGAGGTCGGGCATGCTCTGCGCGGGGTTGGTGCACGCTATCCACAGGGCCTTGATTTCCCCGTCAGCCGCGGCCTGGAACATCTCGACCGCCGTCTTGCCCGGCTTCTCGGGCACCGAGGGGATGCCCCACAGGGCCGCAACTTCAGCGCGGTGCGCCGGGTTGGCCAGGTCGCGGTGGGCGCTCAGCAGATTGGCCAGGCCGCCGACTTCACGTCCGCCCATGGCATTGGGCTGGCCGGTCAGAGAGAAGGGGCCGGCACCGGGCTTGCCGATCTGGCCCGTGGCCAGGTGCAGGTTGATGAGGGCGGCATTCTTGGCCGTGCCGCTGCTGCTCTGGTTC
>CAUPRZ010000337.1:0-3379 GCA_963513855.1 uncultured Hylemonella sp. | reverse complement strand
CAAGTCTATCGCTCATGCCGCCATGATGGGCGGCGGCCGTCAGCCGCCCTTGTCGCGGTCGTAAAGAAAGGTAAACCGGGCTTCAGCCCGACGGGCGCTGCGCGGCCCGCGCTGCCAGTCCCACCAGCAGCAGCACGGGCAGGCCCAGCACCGCCGTGGAGACGAAAAACTGGCTGTAGCCGTAGGCGTCCACGTAATGGCCCGAAAAGCCGGCAATGAACTTGGGCGCCAGCAGCATCATGGAGCTGAACAGCGCGTACTGCGTGGCCGAGTAGCTGATGTTGGTCAGGCTGGAGAGGTAGGCGATGAAGGCCGCCGAAGCGATGCCGCTGGAAAGATTGTCGGCCGAGATCACGAAGATCAGCGCGTGCAGATCATGGCCATGGCCGGCCAGCCAGGCGAAGAGCAGGTTGCTGGCGGCGCTGAGCATGGCGCCCAGCATGAGCACACGCATCACCCCCAGACGCATGGCCAGCACGCCGCCGACAAAAGCGCCCACCAGGGTCATGATGACACCGTAGATCTTGCTCACGGCCGCCACCTCGTCCTTGCTGTAACCCATATCGACGTAGAAGGGGTTGGCCATGATGCCCATGACCACGTCGCTGATGCGATAGACGGCGATCAGCGCCAGGATGAGCGCGGCCTGCCACTTGTAGCGGCGCAGGAAATCGGCAAAGGGTTCGATCAGCGCGCCCTGCAGCCACTCGGCCGGGCTGCGCGCAGGCGGCAGTTCGTGGCGTGCGGGCTCGCGCGAGAACAGCACCGTCAGCACGCCGGGCAGCATGCTGGCCGCCATGACGAGGTAGGCCCAGGCCCAGGCCGCGTTCTGGTAGCCCGTGGCCTGGAGTTCGGCGCGCGCGGCCAGCCAGAGCACGCCGGCGCCAGCCCAGATCATGGCCATGCGGTAGCCGGTCTGGTAGGCCGCAGCCAGCGCGGCCTGGCGCTCGGTGCCGGCCGATTCGATGCGGAAGGCGTCCAGCGCAATGTCCTGCGTGGCCGAGGCAAAGGCCACGGCCAGCGCGCACCACACCACGAGCTGCAGGCCCTGCTGCGGGTTGGCCAGGGCCATGCCAACCAGCCCGGCCATGACAGCGAATTGCGAAAACAGCAGCCAGCTGCGGCGCAGGCCCAGCCAGCGGGTCAGGCCCGGCAGGGGCAGGCGGTCCACCAGCGGCGCCCAGACCCACTTGAAGGCATAGGCCAGGCCCACCCAGCTCAGTTCGCCGATGGTGCCGCGGTCCACACCGGCTTCGCGCAGGCGGAAACTCAGCGTGCCCAGCACCAGCAGCAGGGGCAGGCCGGCGGCAAAACCCAGGGCCAGCATGCGCAGGGTGGCGGGTTCCAGGTAAACGCGCAGGGTGTCGCCCCAGCTGGGCTTGAGTTGGGCCGCTTCGGGCGCACTTGGTGTCATGCGGGGAATAATAAGCGCTGCTTCCTCGCGGACCCGCACCATGACCCCAACCCGACGCATTTCCCTGGCAAGCTTGGCTCCCCTGCTGCTGAGCGCCGCACTGCTGGTGGCCTGTAACGACCGCCCCGATCCACAACGCGAAGGCGTGGACGTGGGCAAGAACTCGGTGTTCACCAAGCTGGTGTCGGCCGAGGACATCGAGAAGTCGGCTGAGCAGCAGTACCTGCAGATTCAGAAGCAGGCAGCGGGCAAGCAGGCCTTGCTGGGCCGGGACCATCCCGAGGTGCAGCGCCTGCAGGCGATCGCCAGAAAAATCATTCCTCATGCCCTGGTCTGGAATCCGCGGGCCAGGGACTGGAAGTGGTCGGTCATCCTGATCAAGTCCCCCCAGATCAATGCCTTCTGCATGCCGGGCGGCAAGATCGCCTTCTTCACAGGCATCCTGGACCAGCTGCAGCTCAGTGACGATGAGGTGGCCATGATCATGGGCCACGAGATCGCCCATGCCCTGCGGGAGCATGCACGTGAACGCCTGGCCAAGGGCATGGCGACCGAAGGGGGTGCGCGTGTGCTGGGCGCCGTGCTCTCGGCCTGGCTGGGCATCGACCCCCAGCTGACCGACACGGCGGCGCGGGGTGGCGCCGGCCTGGCTCGCTTAAGTTTCAGCCGCAGCGACGAGACCGAGGCCGACCTCGTGGGCATGGAACTGGCGGCGCGGGCCGGCTACGACCCGCGCGCCGGCGTGACGCTGTGGCAGAAGATGAGCGCGGCCAGCAAGGGGGCGCCGCCGCAATGGCTGTCCACCCATCCCGCAGGCAAGACGCGCATCTCCGAGATCGAGCAGAACCTGCCCAAGGTGATGCCGCTGTACGAAAAAGCCCGCAGAAGCCGGGTTCAGTAGCGGTAGATCAGGCCCAGCGCGACGCTGGGCAGGTAACGAAAGCCCAGCAAACCGTTGTTCTGGGTACGCCAGCCATCCAGGACCGGTGCCGAGAGCCCGTTCAGACCCACGTCGGTTTCGCCGGCGGCACCCAGCGAGACACCCATGTCGGCATAAAAGCCCAGGCCCTTGCTGTCATAGGCCAGCGAGCCGTAACCGACACCCAGATAGGTCGTGGTCCGGGGACGCAGCAGGGAGGTGTTGGCGTTGGCTTGCGGTGCCTGACCGGCGCCCAGCGGGCCGCTCCAGGTGTCGTTGAGGGTCAGGCCCCCGACGACGCGGAAGCTGTGGCCGGAGAAGGGGAACCAGTCGGCGTAGAGGCTGGTGCGTCCGGGGTCGGACAGTGCGGCAGCCTCCGTGCGGGACTCAGGCGCGGTCCACTTGAGGCCGGGCGTGTAGTCGCTGCGCACACCCCAGGACAGACCGGAACCCAGGCCGTGGGGGCCGGGGCTCGTCGCCAGGGGTTGAGCCGTCGCCAGCGTGGCCACCACAGACAGGGAGGCCAGCGCCAGCCGACGGGCGCGCAGGGGGTACATGACAGTTCCTAAAGTTCAGCACTGGATTTGATTATTCAGTAGATCAGCAAGTTGTGCGGTTTACTCAAGTGCTGCACATGGTCTCTGTGCGGCACCGCACCATGTCTGGAACAACAGTAGCAGGCGCTTACGTTCCGCCAACAAAAGGATTGGACTGGCGCTCCTGGCCGAAGCTGCTTTCCGGTCCATGGCCGGGAATGAAGATGGTGTCGTTGCCCATGGGCCACAGGCGTTCGGTGATGCTGCGGATCAGGTCGCCATGGTTGCCCTGGGGGAAGTCGGTGCGGCCGATGGAGCCGGCAAACAGCACGTCGCCGACAAAGGCGCGCTGGGCTTCGGGCGAATGGAAGACCACATGGCCGGGGGTGTGGCCGGGGCAATGGCGCACGTTGAGCGTGCATTTGCCGATGGTCACCGTGTCGCCGTCGGCCAGCCAGCGGGTGGGCGTGAAGCGCTCGGACTGCGGGAAACGGAACATGCGGCTCTGTT
>CAUPRZ010000336.1:0-3392 GCA_963513855.1 uncultured Hylemonella sp. | reverse complement strand
TGGAGCAGAACCAGTAATCTCTCTTTGATCATGCAGTCAGTCTGAAGAAGGCAGACACGTGTCGGCCGCCGGTTCAGTGAAAACCGGTTGGCCAGGGAGAGGCGCCAGCAGAGCGCCGCCAGGAAAGAAAAAAAGCCACAACTGGAGGACAGATGCAAAACCTGAATCTTGCCAAGCGCCTGCTGATCATCAGCGTGACGCTCATCACCTTGCTACTCGTTACCGCCGTCACGGTCTGGATCAAGATGGACCGGCTGACCTTTGCGGCTGAGCGCATCAACCACGTCAACGTACCCCAACTCGAAATCATTGCTGAACTCGAGCTCAACGTCACACGCGTGTCCCTGCAGCTGCGCCATGCCATCCTCGCACGCAACCCGCAGGAGCTGGCAAGCACCCTGGAAGATGTGGGGCAGAAGAAGACGCTGTTGCAGGAGCGCCTGCAGCAGTTCGGCAAGGGCATGATCGACGAGGAAGGGCGTGCCGCTTACAAGCCCCTGCCTGCGCTGATGGATACCTTCTGGCAGATCGGTGGTGAGAACGTGGCCCTGATCCAGGCCGGGCGCAAGGAGGAGGCTTTTGTCTTCCTGGTCGAGAAGACCATTCCCGCGCGTAATGCCTTGCTGGCGCCCCTGGCGACTGAAAAGAAGCGCCAGGGCGACCGGCTGGCGATGCGAATCAACGAGGTGGAAAGCGCCTCGACCCTGGCCCGCAATGTGGTGGTCACAGCCGTGTTGCTGGTGGCACTGGGACTGGTCGGCCTGTCGTTTTATCTGCGCAAGGTCACCGGTCAGCTGGGTGCCGATCCTGATGAACTCAAACGCGTGGCCGACACCGTGTCCTCCGGCGATCTGTCGGTCCACATTCCGGTGCAGGCCGGCGACCAGAGCAGCGCCATGGCCGCCCTGCAGACCATGACCAACAACCTGGTGGCCTCCGTGAGCGCGGTGCGCCAGGGTTCCGAAAGCGTCTCCAGCGCGAGCGCTGAAATCGCCACCGGCAACAACGACCTGTCCGCTCGCACCGAACACCAGGCCAGCACCCTGCAGGAAACCGCCGCCTCCATGAAGGAGCTGGACGCCACGGTCAACAAGAATGCGCAGAGCGCCCAGGAAGCCACGCGCCTGGCCCGCTCGGCCTCCGATCTGGCCCAGCAGGGCGGGGGCGTCATGTCCGAGGTGGTGTCCACCATGCACGGCATCCAGGACAGCAGCCGCCAAATCGCCGACATCATCGGTGTGATCGACGGCATCGCCTTCCAGACCAATATCCTCGCGCTCAACGCCGCGGTGGAAGCGGCGCGTGCCGGTGAGCAGGGCCGGGGTTTTGCCGTGGTGGCCAGCGAGGTGCGCAGCCTGGCCGGCCGCAGTGCCGAGGCTGCCAAGCAGATCAAGCAGCTGATCGACACCAGCGCCGGGCGTGTGCAGCAGGGCAGTGCCCTGGTGGACCGTGCGGGCAGCAATATGGGCGAGATCGTCCAGGCCATCGCCCGGGTCAGCGACATCATGCAAGAGATCAGCGCCGCCAGCACGGAGCAGAGCACCGGTGTGCGCCAGATCAGCGAGGCCGTGCTGCAGATGGACCAGGTGACCCAGCAGAACGCCGCCCTGGTGGAAGAGATCGCCGCCGCGGCCTCCAGTCTGCGCACGCAGGCCGGCGAGCTGCTGCGCGCGGTGTCCTTCTTCAAACTCGAAGGTGGCGCACAGGCCCCGGGCCTGAGCCAGCGGCGGCTGGCGCTGACAGCCTGACGCGCTGGTCTTCAGCGAGGCACCGCGCTATCGCATCTCCACCAGCGCGAGCTTCTTCGGCAGATCACGGCAGACCGCATAAGCGTCGAGCGATGCCCGGTAGGCCTGGGTCTCGACGTTCATGAGGCCCAGCACGGAGTGGAAGTAGTGGTCGTGGGTGAGACGGCGGTCCTGGGCGTCCTGCAGACAGCCGAGCGACAGGCCGCTTGAGCGCCGGAAATCCTCGGAGACCCAGGTGATCCAGGGGATGTGCTTCTGCACATCGGGTGCCACTGCGTAAGGCATGCCGTGCAGGTAGAGATTGTTCTCGCCCAGGGATTCGCCGTGGTCGGCCACATAGACCAGGGCCGTGTCGGATCGGTCCGACTGCTTTTGCAGCCAGCCGATGGCCTGGGCCAGGAAGTGGTCGGTGTAGGCAATGGAATTGTCGTAGGCGTTCACCAGGGACTCGTGGCTGCAGTCCTGCAGGGCCACGCTGCTGCATTCGGGCTGGAAGCGTTTGAGGTCCGCGGGTGAACGCTGGTAGTAGGCCGGTCCGTGGCTGCCCATCTGGTGCATGACGATGACCAGGCCGCGAGCCACGCGCTGCGGGTCCAGCGCGGCGATGCGTGCATCCAGGCCTTCGAGCATCACCCCGTCCAGACAGTCGCCGTCGCTGCACAGTGCAGAGCGTTGATCCGATGACGCGGTGCTGACCGAGGGCACCCGGTCGCACACGCCCTTGCAGCCGGACTGGTTGTCGATCCAGAGCACGGCCAGGCCGGCGCGTTGCAGCACGTCCAGCAGGCCCTCGTGTGCGCTCTTGCGTTGCTCGAAGTGCGCCTGCCCCAGGTCTGAGAACATGCAGGGCACCGAGGCGGCGGTGCTGGTGCCGCAGGACCAGGCATTACGAAAACTCAGGGCGCCGGCGCGTTCCAGTTCCGGTGTGGTGGGGCGGGGATAACCGTTGATGGAAAAGTTGCCGCTGCGCCCGGTTTCGCCCAGCACCAGCAGCAGCAGGGGCGCACGCGTGTGCCGGCTGACGGCAATGGAAAGCCTGGCGTCCTCACCGGTGCGCACCAGCACACTGTCGTCGCGCTCGAAGGGGCGGGCGGCCACGCGGCCGGCCGAATACACGGGCGCCAGCGGATTGATCAGGTAGCGCAACTCCGGGTGATTGCGCATGACCGAGGCCAAGGCCTGGAAGTTGAGGAACAGGGCGGCGCTGCCAAGCAGCAGGCCCAGGCTCATGAGTCCCAGTTGCCGCCCCAGCTGCCGGCGCGTTGGGCCATGGGCCAGGGGCTGGCGCCACAGCAGCCAGCCGGGCAGCACCGCCAGCATGCCGACCCAGGCCAGCAAGGGCCAGCTCGCCAGGGCCGCGGTTTCGTGCACATCGGTCTGCAGGGCGTTGGTGAGCATGCCGGGGTCCATCACCACGCCATAGGCTGACATGAAGTGGCCGGCGAAAGCGGTGATGAGCAGCAGCAGTGTGGCGGTGCCCTTGAAGGTCCAGCGCCAGGCGAACAGGCCGAGCAGCAGGAGCAGGCCGGCGCAGATGACGGCCGCCATGGCCAGCGTGAACAGCAGGCCGGCAGAGCTCTGCATCAGACCCAGGGCCGAGAGCTTGCGCCACAGGGGCAGGTTGCCGGCCACCGTCAGCCACAG
>CAUPRZ010000335.1:0-3414 GCA_963513855.1 uncultured Hylemonella sp. | reverse complement strand
TTCTACGACAAGACCATCGGCCGTGTCACCGGCTGGTTCGACCAGGCCACCGAACGCCTGGCCGACGCCTACCAGGCCATCCTGCGCTGGTCCCTGGTGCACAAGCTCACCACGCTGGCGATTGCCTTTGCCATCTTTGTGCTGAGCATCGTGATGGTGCCGCTGCTGGGCACAGAGTTCGTGCCCAAGGCGGACTTCTCCGAAACCAGCCTCAACTTCTACACCCCCGTGGGCTCGTCCATCGAAGCTACCGAGGCCAAGGCACGCCAGGTACAGGACATCTTGCGCGAGTTCCCCGAGGTGCGTTATTCCCTGGCCACCATCAACACCGGCAATGCACTCGGCAAGAACTACGCCAGCGTCTATGTACGCCTGATCGACCGCAAAGACCGCACGCGCAACGTCGACGAGATCTCGGCCCAGCTACGCGAACGCCTGGCGCGGGTGCCGGGCATGACCGTCACCCACGCCGGCCTGCTGGACGCCGTGGGCGGGCAGAAGCAGATCGAGTTCTCGCTGCAAGGCAGCGACCTGCAGGAGCTGGAGCGCCTGAGCCTGGTGGTGATGGAGAAGATCCGCGACATCCCCGGCCTGGTGGACCTGGACTCCAGCGTCAAACCCGGCAAGCCCACCATCGCCGTGCAGGTCAACCGCGACGCCGCGTCCGACCTGGGCCTGAGCGTGAACCAGATCGCCACCTCGCTGCGCACCCTGGTGGCCGGGCAGACCGTGGGCAACTGGCGCGCCAGCGACGACCAGACCTATGACGTGAACGTGCGCCTAGCGCCCGAGTCGCGCAACAGCATGGGTGACCTGGAACGCCTGCCCTTTGCCCTAGGGGCCAACAGCGACGGCACATCGCGTGTGATCCGCCTCAACCAGGTCGCCACGCTGGCGGCGGATACCGGCTCCAACCAGATCAACCGGCGCGACCTGATGCGTGAAGTGGCCATCAACGCCAACGTCTACAACCGTTCGGCCGGTGAAATCTCGGCCGACATCCGCAAGGCGCTGGACAGCGTAGCCTTCCCGCCCGGCTACCGCTACCAGTTCGGGGGCTCGACCAAGAACATGCAGGAATCCTTTGGTTATGCAGTCTCGGCGCTGGCCATGGCCATCATCTTCATCTACATGATCCTGGCCAGCCAGTTCAAGAGCTTCCTGCAACCCCTGGCGCTCATGACTTCGCTGCCACTCACTCTGATCGGCGTGGTGCTGGCGCTCATGATGTTCCGCTCCACGCTGTCGATGTTCTCCATCATCGGTGTGGTGATGCTCATGGGCCTGGTGACCAAAAACGCCATCCTGCTGGAGGACTTTGCGATCCGCGCCCGCGAGGAAGGTATGGAACGCGCCGAGGCCCTGCTGATGGCCGCCAAGGTGCGCCTGCGCCCCATCCTCATGACCACCCTGGCCATGATCTTCGGCATGGTGCCCCTGGCCTTCGCCCTGACGGAAGGCTCCGAGCAGCGCGCCCCCATGGGCCAGGCCGTGATCGGCGGGGTCATCACCTCCTCGCTGCTGACCCTGGTGGTCGTGCCCGTGGTCTATTGTTATATGGACGACCTGAGCCGCTGGATCACCCGCCGCTGGAAAGGCGAAAAGTGAAGGCCCAAGTAAAATTTCCAGCGTTCTGAAAAACACCCCCTGGAGCACACAAGATGAACTTCGAACAAGCCCGTTTCAACATGATCGAGCAGCAGATCCGCCCCTGGAACGTGCTCGATGCCGAGGTGCTGGACCTGCTCTCGGTCGTGCGCCGTGAGGCCTTTGTCCCCGTCGCCCACCAGTCCCTGGCCTTTGCCGACCTGGAGCTGCCTCTGCGCGGCACCGGGGAAAACGGCCAGTGCATGCTGGCGCCCCGGGTCGAGGCCCGCATGCTGCAGGACCTGGCGGTCCAGAAACACGAACGCGTGCTGGAGATCGGCACCGGTTCTGGCTATATGGCCGCCCTGCTGGCCCAGCGCGCCCAGCGTGTCATCACCCTGGAAATCGACGCCGGACTCGCCACCCTGGCCCGCAGCAACCTGGGCAAGGCCGGCATCACCAATGTGGACGTGCGCCAGGCCGACGGCGCCCAGACTGTGCCCGCAGACGGCCCCTTCGACGTCATCGTGCTCAGCGGTTCGGTGGCCGAGGTACCGCACACGCTGCTGGCCCAGCTTAAGACCGGTGGCCGCCTGATGGCCATCGTCGGCGACGCACCCGTGATGCGCGCCACCCTGATCACGCGCAGCAGCGCCGTGGAGTACCTGACCCACCAGGGCTGGGACACCGTGGCGCCGCGCCTGTTGAACTTCCCGGAGCATCCCCGCTTCAGTTTCTGAGCCATCGTCAGGAGTGCATCATGATTGACCACATCCATCCCGGTGACCTTGAGGCTTGGGTCCGCCGGCAACAGACCTTTGGCCGTCCGCTGGTGCTGGACGTGCGCGAGGCCACCGAGTTGCAGCAGGCCAGCATCCACCCCGCTGCGGACTACGATCTGGTGCACATCCCCATGGGTGCCGTCCCGCCGCGCCTGGCCGAGCTCGACCCCACGCGCCCCGTGGCCTGCCTGTGCCATCACGGCGCACGCAGCATGCGCGTGGCCGAGTTCCTGCACCACCAGGGCTTCGGCCATGTGGCCAACATCACGGGCGGCATCAACGCCTGGTCCATCCAGCTGGACCCCGGTGTGCCCCGATACTGAGTCCCGACCTTTCCGCATACACCTGAGCACCCATCACCATGAAGACTGTCCGTCTGCTGCCCCTGACCCTGGCCATCGCCGCCACCCTGGCCCTGCCTGCACAGGCACAAAGCCTGCAGGAACTCTATGAGGCGGCGCGTGGCCACGATGCGGCCTACCAGGCGGCCCGTTCCCTCTCCGAGGCCAACCAGTACAAGGCCGACCAGGCCAAGGCGGCCCTGCTGCCGACGGTGAATTTGACGGCTGGGGCCTCCAGCACGCAGCTGCGCACCGAGGGCGGCAGCTCCCCTGGCAACCGTGATTTCGACACCCGCAGCACCGGCATCAGCGCCAACCAGCCGCTGTACCGCCCCAACAACTACGCCAGCTACCAGCAGGGCACACGCCAGGGTGATCTGGCCCAGGCCCAGCTGCTGGCTGCCGAACAGGACCTGATCGTGCGTGTGAGCCAGGCCTACTTCGACGTGCTGGCCTCGCAGGACAGCCTGACCTTTGTGCAGGCCCAGAAGACCGCCGTGGCCGAGCAGCTGGCCTCGGCACGCCGCAACTTCGAGGTCGGCACCGCCACCATCACCGACACCCGTGAGGCCCAGGCCCGCTACGACTTGGTCATCGCCCAGGAGATCGCGGCCGACAATGACCTGCGCGTGAAACGGCTCGCGCTCGACCAGGTGGTGGGCAAAACCGACGCCCGCCCCCACCCGCTCACGCCCGGCTCCGGC
>CAUPRZ010000334.1:0-3434 GCA_963513855.1 uncultured Hylemonella sp. | reverse complement strand
CCGCAAGGAAGAGGAAATCCGCAAGGGCGAAACCGAGCTGCGCGAAACGGGCCTGGTGGGCGCCAAGGACAACGTCAAGATCCTGACCAGCTGCCCCAGCTGCCTGCAGGGCCTGAACCGCTATGGCAACGACCTGCAGAACGGCCTGCTGGAGGCCGACTACATCGTGGTCGAGATGGCACGCCAGATCCTGGGCGAGGACTGGATGCCCCAGTACGTGGCGGCGGCCAATGCCGGCGGCATCGAGCGCGTGCTGGTCTGACAGACAAGAACGGAGACTCTCATGGCAGGTTTGCAAGCCGGCGCCCCGACGCCGCAGGATCTCACGGTGCACAGCAAGTCGCGGGTGCTGGAGGTCAGCTTTTCCGACGGCCAGACTTTTCGTCTTCCCTTCGAACTGATGCGCATCTACTCGCCTTCGGCCGAGGTTCAGGGCCACGGCCCAGGCCAGGAAGTGCTGCAGACCGGCAAACGCGAGGTGGAGCTGGCGGGCCTGGAGCAAGTCGGCAACTACGCCGTCAAACCTGTTTTTTCGGACGGGCACGACAGCGGCATCTTTTCCTGGGACTACCTGTATTTCCTGGGTTCGCAGCAGGATCAGCTCTGGGCCGACTACGAGGCCCGCCTGAAGGCGGCCGGTGTGGAGCGTGACGCGCCCATGCCCGACAAAGCAGGCCACGCCTGCGGCAGCCACTGAGTGCGAACATGAGCCAGACGCATTTTGGTTTTGAGACCGTCGATGAGACCGACAAGGCCCGCCGTGTGCGCGGCGTGTTCGACTCCGTGGCGTCGAAATACGACGTCATGAACGATCTGATGTCTGGTGGTCTGCACCGGCTCTGGAAGGCCTACACCGTGACGGTGGCCAACCTCAAAGAGGGCGATCGAGCGCTGGACATCGCCGGCGGTACGGGCGATCTGGCGCTGGCTTTTTCCAAGAAGGTGGGCAAGACCGGCCAGGTGGTGCACACCGACATCAACGCAGCCATGCTGCGCGTGGGCCGCGACCGCCTGCTGGACGCCGGTGTGGTGCTGCCCACCGTGGTCTGCGACGCCGAGAAGCTGCCCTTCCCGGACCGCCATTTCGACCTGGTCAGCGTGGCTTTCGGCCTGCGCAACATGACCCACAAGGACCAGGCCCTGGCCGAAATGTGCCGCGTGCTCAAGCCCGGTGGCAAATTGCTGGTGCTGGAGTTTTCCAAGGTGGCGGCGCCGTTGGAAAAGGCCTACGACTGGTATTCCTTCAAGATCCTGCCCCAGCTGGGCAAGCTGGTGACCGGTGACGCCGACAGCTACCGCTACCTGGCCGAGTCCATCCGCATGCATCCGGGTCAGGAAGAACTCAAGGTTTTGATGAAAAAAGCCGGATTCGGTCATGTGGATTTTCATAACATGACTGGCGGAGTGGTCGCACTTCATGTTGGAATCAAGTGCTGAGACAACTCTCTAAGAATTTTGGAGCCAACATGAAACTCTGGTCTATCGCCCTGTCGCTCATCCTGGCCTTCGGCGCCGTGGACGCCCAGGCCAAACGCCTGGGCGGCGGCAAGTCGGTCGGTAAGCAGTCCAGCAATGTGACGCAGCGCGAGGCAGCACCTGCTGCGCCGGCGGCTCCAGTGCAGAACGCTGCCCCCGCTTCTGCGGCCAAACCCGCTGCTGCGGCCCCGGCCGCTGCGCCGCGCAAGCCCTGGGGCGCCATGCTCGGCGGCCTGGCGGCCGGTCTGGGCCTGGCTTGGCTGGCCAGCAGCCTGGGTCTGGGTGAAGCCTTTGGCCAGTTCATGCTGATTGCCCTGGTCGTACTTTTGGCCATGCTGGCCTTCGGCTGGTTCATGCGCAGCCGGCGCCCGGCGCCTGCGCGTCATGCCTATGCCTTCCAGGGCGCGGGTGCTGCCGGTGCGGCCACGGCCGAACCGGCCTACCGCCCGGAAAACGTGGGCAATGACGCCTCGGCCCGTCCCTGGGAACGTTCGCAGACCGCTTTTGACGGCTCGGCCGGACGCGGGGTCGTGATCGGCTCGGCCCTGGCCAGCGGCTGGAGCGTGCCGGCCGGGTTTGACGCCGAGGGTTTCCTCAAGGCCGCCAAGAGCAACTTCATCCTGCTGCAGGCTGCCTGGGACCAGGCCGACATGGCCACCCTGCGGACCATGATGACCGACGACATGGTGTCCGAGATCAGTTCCCAGCTGGCCGAACGCGAGAACCACACCGGTGGCGCCCTGAACCTCACCGAGGTGCAGATGCTGCAGGCCCAGTTGCTGGGCATCGAGGAACTGGGTGGCGACTACATGGCCAGCGTGGAGTTCTCCGGCATGATCCGTGAGGACCGCCAGGCCGGTCCCAGCCCCTTCCGTGAGGTCTGGAACATGGTCAAGCCGCGCGACGGCAGCCGCGGCTGGCTCGTGGCTGGAGTGCAGGCCCTGCAATAAACGGCCTTCTTTCAATCAATAATCGGGGACTATGGCAACACAGTCCCCTTTTTCTTTGCTGGAAGGCGTTTTCCAGAAGCTGGCCACCACTCTGCAGCCGCCCGCCTGGGCCGTGCAGGAGGTGCAGCACCGCATCGTGCTGATGCTCAACCACGTGCTGATGCAGGAGAAAGAGGCCATGGCCCGGCTGGCCCGCCAGAAGGGGCGGGTGGTGCTGTTCCAGTGGCGTGAGTTCAGCTTCAAGCTGCAGCTCACCCCGGCCGGCCTGCTGGACCTGGCCGCGGCGGACACGCCTTCGGACCTGACCCTGGCCGTGATCGAAACCTCGCCCACAACCCTGTTGCAGACGGCCCTGGCCGGGGGCAAGCCGCCCGTACGCATCGAGGGCGACGTGCAGCTCGCGGCCGAGGTTAACTGGCTGGTCGACCACGTGCGCTGGGATGTGGAAGAAGACCTGGCCCGCCTGATCGGCGACGCGCCGGCCCATGGCCTGGGCCAGGCGGTGCGCCGCGCCCTGGACAGTCTGCGGGGCTGGCTGCAGAAGGCGAAGCCCGGAGCCGCCGAATGACCCGCCTGCTGCGCGGTGCCTATATCGTCTGGATCGTGCTGCGCTACGGTCTGGACGAGCTGGTCCTGACCAGTTTTCAGAAACCCTGGCTGCGCGTGATCGCGCGCATCGTCTCCATCGGCCGCAACCTGGACGCGCCGCGCGGCCAGCGCCTGCGCGAGGCGCTGGAACGCCTGGGCCCGATCTTCGTCAAGTTCGGCCAGGTGCTGTCTACCCGGCGGGACCTGCTGCCGGCCGACATGGCCGATGAGCTGACCAAGCTGCAGGACCGCGTGCCGCCTTTCCCGTCCGCCGTGGCCGTGGCCACCATCGAGCGGGCCTTCCGCAAGCCGGTGGACCAGATCTTCAGTGAATTCGAGCAGGTGCCGGTGGCCAGTGCCTCGATTGCGCAGGTGCACTTTGCCAAGCTCAAGGACCGTGATGGCCAGGAGCGTGAGGTG
>CAUPRZ010000333.1:0-3449 GCA_963513855.1 uncultured Hylemonella sp. | reverse complement strand
CTTGTTCCGTTCCTGCGTCCTGTTGCTGGCCCTGATGGCCGACCTGTCCCTGGCGCAGCAGCCGGCACCGGTCTTTGTGCTCAACTCCAAGGACGCCAACGTCAGCGTGATCGACCCGCAGAGCTGGAAGGAGATCAAGCGTCTGGCCACGGGCAAGGAGCCGCACCACCTCTACCTGACGCCGGACGAGAAATCGCTCATCATCGCCAACGCCTTCAGCGACAGCCTCACCTTCGTGGACCCGCGCACGGCCGAAGTTCAGCGCACGGTGCGCGGCATCCTCGACCCCTACCACCTGCGTTTTTCGCCCGATATGCAGTGGTTCGTAACGGCGGCCAACCGGCTCAACCATGTGGACATCTATCGCTGGAACGGTCAGGACCTGACCCTGGTCAAGCGCATCCCCACCAGCCGCACGCCCAGCCACATCTGGATCGACAGCAAGAGCACCACAGCTTATGTGACCATGCAGGACAGCGACGAGCTGGTCGCCATCGACCTGCAGCGCCAGCAGCTGATGTGGCGTGTCAAGACTGGACCCATGCCGGCCGATGTCTTTGGCACGCCGGACGATCGTTTCCTGCTGGTGGGCCTGACGGGCAGCGACAGCGTGGAGGTGTTCGATCTGGCCATGCCCGTGCCGTCCTCCGTGCAGCTCATCCCGACGGGCAAGGGCGCCCACGCCTTTCGCGCCGTGGGGGATCGCCGCCACGTGCTGGTGAGCAACCGTGTGGCCAACACCATCAGCAAGATCGACTACAAGACCCTGGCCGTCGTGGACGAATACCCCGGCCCCGGCGGGCCCGACTGCATGGACCTGACGGCCGACGGCCGTTACATCCTGCTGTCCTCGCGTTGGTCGGGCAAGCTCAGCGTGATCGATACCACGACGCGCCAGCTCGTGCGCCAAGTGCGTGTGGGCAAGTCGCCGCACGGGGTCTGGACCCTGGACCATGCGCCCCGCCACTAAGCTCTGTCTGGCCTTGCTGGCGCTCGCGCTGGCGGGGCAGCCGGTGCGTGCGCAGGACTGTGCCAAGCCGCTGTATCTCACCTTCGATACCGGTCACATGGGTGTGGCGGAACACATTGCCAAGGTCCTGCAGCGCCAGCAGGTGCAGGTCACCTTCTTCGCCGCCGACGAGCGCACCCAGGTGGGCGATGGCAGCCTGGGCACACACTGGGCCGCCTGGTGGCAGGCTCGTGCCGCCGAAGGACACGCCTTTGCCTCCCATACCCTGGACCATACGTACTGGCGGGCTGATGTGCCGCAGGCCGACGGCAGCGTGAAGTTCCGGGTGCGGGCTTCGGCCGGGCCGCAGGCCGGTCGCGACCGGGTCTGGAGCGCGGCCGAGTACTGCGCCGAGATCGATGCCGCCACGACACGCCTGCGCACGCTCACGGGCCGCGAGCCCTTGCCTCTGTACCGAGCACCCGGTGGCAAGACCTCGCCGGCCCTGCTGGCGGCAGCGCGCGCCTGTGGCTACCAGCATGTGGCTTGGGCGCCGGCGGGTTTTCTCGGCGACGAGTTGCCGAGTGACAAGTATCCGAATGCGGGCTTGCTGGCGAAAGCCTTGCGCGATATCCGACCCGGGGACGTGCTCATGGCCCATCTGGGCATTTGGTCGCGGCAGGACCCCTGGGCGCCGGCCGTTCTGGAGCCACTGATCGAGGGACTCAAGGCGCGCGGTTTCTGCTTCCAGACCTTGCGCGAGCACCCGGATTACAAGGCCTGGATCGCGCAGCCACGGGTCCCGAGGAAATAATTGCGCATGGACGGCCTGGTCAACGCTTTCAACGATGCGCAGCAGTGGCTGTTCGAGACCTGTGTGCAGCCCTTGGTGTTTGCCCTGGGCCTGGGCAACCGGCTGGAGGATGCCTACAGTGGCACGGGTTGGCTGCTCGTGGGCCTGCTGCAGCTCGCGGTGATGCTGTTGCTGATTGCGCCGCTGCAGCGCTGGCGTCCGGTGGAGCCGGTCACGGACCGGCCGGCGATTCGTGTCGACGTGATCTACACCCTGATCCATCGCCTGGGCCTGTTCCGTCTGGTCCTTTTTTTTCCCCTCATGCCGCTGCTGGACGACCTGATCGGCTATCAGCGGGTGCTGGGGCTGCCGACCTTGCATCTGGACGACCTCTGGCTTGGCGTGACCGATCTGCCACTGGTGAGTTTGCTGATCTACCTGGTGGTGATGGATCTCGTGGACTACGGGTTGCACCGGGGCCAGCACAGCTTCGAATGGTGGTGGCGGCTGCATGCGCTGCACCATTCGCAGCGCCAGATGACGGTGTGGAGCGACAACCGCAACCACCTGCTGGATGACCTGATCCGTGATCTGCTGCTGGTCACGGTGGCACAGTTCATCGGCGTGGCGCCGGGGCAGTTCGTGGCCATCGTGGTCATCACCCAGCTCAGCGAAAGTTTTCAGCATGCCAATCTGCGCCTGTGGTTCGGGCGCTGGGGCGAGCGGCTCTGGATCAGCCCGCGTTTCCATCGGCGGCACCACAGCATCGGCATCGGGCACGAGTCGCCGGGCATGAGCGCCGCCGGGCCGTCCCAAGGCGCGAGGGCCCCCTCGGGGGGCAGCGAGGACACGCCAGTGCCGAGCGTGGGGGCCGTCAAACTTGGCGGCTGCAATTTCGGTGTGCTGCTGCCCTGGTGGGACATGCTCTTCGGTTCAGCCAATTTCGAGCAGCGCTACGACCCGACCGGCATCCGCGACCAGGTGGAGCAAGGGCGCGACTACGGTCGCGGCTTCTGGTCCCAGCAGTGGCTGGGGCTCAAGCGCCTAGTCGGCCGGGCCTGACACATCTCTTTCGACAAGCCACGGTATGCTTGCCGGTATGGGACTCCTGCTTGATTCCTTCTGGCGTGCACTCGCCTACTGCCTGCAACCGCGGGTGATCGTTCTGTCTTTCCTGCCCCTGCTGCTGATCGTGGCAGGTTCGCTGGGTCTGTTCTGGTTTTTCTGGGACAGCGCCTTGCTGGGCTTGCAATCCTGGTTGTCCGACTGGGTGCTCATCGACAGCCTGTTCCGCTGGCTGGAGAGCGTGGGCCTGTCCAATCTGCGCACCGTGCTCATCCCGCTCCTGCTGCTGATGCTGGTGCTGCCCCTGATCATCGTGTCTTCCCTGCTGACCGTGGCCTGGTTCGCGACGCCGGGCCTCGTCCAGCTGGTGGCCGCCCGCCGTTTCGGCGGGCTGAGCCAGTTGCGTGGGGGCAGTTTCTGGGGCAGTGTGGGGCAGGGTCTGGGCTCGGCCCTGCTGGCCTGGCTGGCCCTGGTGCTGACCCTGCCGCTGTGGCTGATCCCGCCCATGGTCATCGTGCTGCCGCCGCTGATCTGGGGCTGGTTGACGGCGCGGGTGATGGTCTATGACACGCTGGCCCTGCATGCCAGCGCCGAGGAACGCGAACAGCTCACCCGCCGCCATCGTTACCCCCTGTTGCTGAT
>CAUPRZ010000332.1:0-3449 GCA_963513855.1 uncultured Hylemonella sp. | reverse complement strand
CCGCAACCCCCATGGCGACACCGTGATGGAGAAGCTGGAGCTCGCGCGTTCGACCGAAGAGGAAAAGCAAAGCCAGCTGCAGCGCCTGCAGGACTTCCACACCCGCCATGCGGCCACGGCGCCCGCCATGCTGCAGCGCCTGCAACAGGCCGTGATCGAGAACAGGAACGTGTTCGAGGTGCTGATGGACGCCGTGCGGGTCTGCTCCTTGGGGCAGATCACGACCGCGCTGTTTGAAGTCGGCGGCCAGTACCGCCGCAATATGTGACTACTGCGCCGGCCTCAGCGGCAGGTTGAGCAGCAGGTTCTGCGGCTTCAGGCGCAGCAGACCCTGCGGGCTCATGGCCAGACCCAGGTAGACCGGCTTGCCAGCCATGTCCGGCTGCAGCAGGGCTGAATCCGTAAACGTCAGGCGGAACAGGCTGATCAGGCGCTGCATGCGCCCGGCCTCCACCTCGTTGCCTTCGTAAAGATCGTTGAGGATGGCCGTGGCCTCGGTGTCCAGGCCGATGTGCCAGCGCCAGGCCACATCGTCCACACGCGCCAGCGGTTCGATCTTCACCTCCACGGCCAGGAAGTGCCGCACCCAGAGCTCCAGCACCCGCGCCAGCGCCTTCAGGCCGCTGCGCGCCCGTGTCATGCGCAGGGTCAGGCCGTGGCTCAGGTCCTGCGTGACTTCATGGGTCAGGTCCAGCAGGGTGCGGTAACGTTCACTGCGTTCCAGGTACTGCGCGGCCTGGCTGTCGTCGAAAACGACCAGCTCGGCCTCGCGCAGCGCGGTCTTGTTTTCCATCAGCAGGCGGCCCAGTTCCCCCAGGCCGGCGTTCTGGCTGTGCTGCTCCACGATCGTCTGGTCGGCCGCCAGCACCTGGCCCTCCTGTACCGCGATACGCTGCGGGCGGAAGAACAGTTCGGCCGCGCGCAGCTGCAGCACATCGGCGCTGTCGGCCAGCAGGTGGCGCAGCAGGGTCTGCACCACGAGGTCGATGAACAGGGGCGGGAGGGTGATGCGGCCGCTGCGCATCAGTTCCAGGTACCAGGTCTCCAGCGTGCCGGCCGAGACGAGGGCATCCCGCAGGCTCAGGAAAAAACGGTAGTTGTCGCGTGCATCGGCGTCCTTGAAGCGGGCCAGCTCTTCAGGAGGGACCTGACGCAGGGGATCGTCGCGCAGGGCCTGGTGCAGACGGCGTTCGGCCTTGCACGATTCAGGCACCAGGGCCAGTTCGGGGCGGTCGAGGAAAAGGCGCAGGTAGTCGGGCGTGACAGCCAGCCAGCCCTGATCGTTCACTTGCAGGCGGTCGTAGCCGCAGGAGGGCCAGAAATTCATGCGCTGATGCTAACAGCGCGGATGCACGGGATGCTCAGTGGCTGGAACCCAGATCGTCCGCGATCGTGTCATCGGCTTCTTCCTCCACCGGATCGACGGCATAGGGAATCAGCGGTTTGTCCAGCGGGCGCAACTGATGACGGCGCAGGGCGCCCAGGGATTTGGATCGCTCCATGGCCTGGAGCACGTTTTCCGGCTCCATCATCAGGCTGAAAGGGTTGAGCGAAATAGGGTTGGTTCTCACAGGTTTTCCTTGCATCACACCAGCATGCGATGTGGTGAAATCACTGTAGGCCCCGTGTCAGCCAACTTGAATCGGCATCCGCCGGTTTCTCGTGTCGGAAAAAACCTGACAGCCCCGTCCTCTCCGGTCCTAGGTGGCCGTATCCCGGGTCAACCAGCGGGCCTGGAATTCCCCGGGCGGCAGGGGCCGGCCGTAGAGGTAACCCTGCACCTCGGAGCAGCCCAGGTGGCGCAGGAAGTCCAGCTGGGCCTCGGTCTCCACCCCCTCGGCCACGCTCACCAGTTCCAGGCTGTGCGCGATGTTCACCATGGCCTGCACGATGCTTTCGTCACTGCGACGCTGGCCTATGCCCGAGATGAAGCTGCGGTCGATCTTGAGCACCTGCACGGGCAGGCGGTTCAGGTAGGACAGGGAGGAATACCCCGTGCCGAAGTCGTCCAGCGCCAGGCGCACGCCGATGGCCTGCAGCTCGGCCAGGCGGCTGAAGGCGTCTTCCATCACCATGACCACCGATTCGGTGATCTCGATTTCCAGGCGTTGCGGTGCCAGACGGTGGCGCTGCAGGCAGTCCTTCAGCAGGGCAGGGAAGTTGCCGCGCTCCAGCTGCTTGACCGACAGATTGATTGACACCACCGGCACGTGCAGGCCGCTGGCATCCCAGCGGCTGAGCTGGGCACAGGTCTGGTCCAGCGCCCAGGCGCCCAGCTCCTCGATGTAGCCGGTTTCCTCCGCCACGGGGATAAAACGCGTGGGCGGCACGTGGCCCAGTTCGGCGCTGTGCCAGCGCAGCAGGGCCTCGGCGCCGGTCAGGCGGGCGCTGTGCGTGTCCACCTTGGGCTGGAAATGCAGACTCAGCTCGTCTGCAGCCATGGCGCCGCGCAGCCGGCCCTCCAGCGCAATGCGTTCATGCGCCTGCGCCGTCATCTCGGCCGTGTAGAAGTGGTGCCGGTTGCGGCCCTGGGCCTTGGCCTGGTACATGGCGGCGTCGGCCTGACGCACCAGCACGTCCACGTCGAGGCCGTCGGTGGGGGCCAGGCTGATGCCGATGCTGGCCGAGAGGTGCAGCCGGTTCTCACCGACCGTGTAGGGCTGCTCGAACAGGGCCAGCAGGCGTTGCGCCATCGCCCCGGCCTCCTGCGGGCCCGGGATGTCCTTGAGCAGGCAGATGAATTCGTCACCCCCCAGGCGCGCGAGCAGGTCGTCCGGCGCCATGGCCGCCTGCAGGCGGCGGGTCACGGTGACCAGCAGCGCATCACCGACGGGATGGCCCAGGGTGTCGTTGACATCCTTGAAGTGGTCCAGGTCGATGAAAAGCACCGCCAGCATCTGCTGCGGCGCCGCGGCCAGCTGCAGCAGGCGCTGCGTGAGCCGCTCACGGAAGAGGGTGCGGTTGGGCAGGCCGGTCAGCGGGTCGTGATGGGCCAGGTGGTCCAACTGCTGCTGCGCCTGCCGTCGCTCGGTGATTTCCTTTTCCAGTTCCTGCGTGCGTTCACGCACACGCCGGTCCAGCTCCACATTGGTCTGCTCCAGTTCGTGGGACTGCCGGCGCAGAATGGCCTGGGCGTGGCGCACCACCAGGTACTGGGCCAGGTAGAGCCCGGCCAGCACGGCGATCACCGTGGCGGTGACCTGCAGCAGCCGCTGCTCGGCCTGCTCCACAAAATCCGTCACGTCCTGGTAGACCTCGAAGACCCCGACCACGGGCGCCTGCTGATGGCTGCGATCGCGGATGGGCACATAGGTGCCGATGATGTCGCGTTTGTCCAGCGTGCCCTCGAAGGCGTCAAACTGGTTGCGGTGCGTCAGTGTGCCCGCCGCGCGTCCGGTCATGGCGCTGCGAAAACCCGGGTTGTCCGACTTGTCTTCGCCGATCTGCTT
>CAUPRZ010000331.1:0-3463 GCA_963513855.1 uncultured Hylemonella sp. | reverse complement strand
CTGTTCGACCTCTACCGTGCCACCGGTCAGCAGGCCCGCTTCGACAGCGTGGCGCTCGAGTTCGCCAACCACTACGGCCGCTCGGCGCCGGCCTGGTTCTCCATGCCTGAACTGCTGAGCCGCAGCAAGAGCGCGGCGCCGGCCAAGCCGCGCGCCAGCACCGCGGCCAGCCCGGTCGACTGGAGCAGCCCGGCCCAGCTCGATGCCGCTGCGCTGGAAGAGCTGCAGTCCCTGATGCGTGTGCCCGGTGCCCTGGTGCTGGACTGGCAGGCCCTGACCCTCATCGGCCCCGATGCCGTGCCCGAGCTGGCGCGCATCGTGAACCAGTGGTGTGTCACACCGGCCGTGTTGGTCTTCCGCGGCCATGGCAGCCTGGAGCGCGCGTTGCTGGCGCTCACGCCTTCGAGCGACCGCACCGTCGATACCTCATGCTGGCAGCTGCGCATGGATGCTCTGCGCATCATGCGCTTGCAGGACGCTTTTGAGCTTGTTGCGCTGGACTACTGCGTGACCTACGAGGTCTCGCCGCCGTCCTGGCAGGAGCCACGCTGCAGCTGCGAACTGCAGGGCCTGAACGACCCGGTCCAGGCCGAGGCCGAGGACATCCGCTCGCGCTGGGAGGAACCCCATTCCATGTGGGATGACCCCCTGAAGAACATGACGGTTCCGGCGGGGCTGGAAGAACAGCCCCCGGCCGTGGTTGAACTTTATGGCGAGGTCATCGGCGATGCGGCCGAGGTGTTGGCCCGGCTCGAAAAGGGCATGGAGGGCTCGACCCGTATGGTGGTGTCCTGCGCACGCCTGATCCGTGTAGATTTTTCGGCCGCCGGCAGCATCCTGAACTGGGTGGCCGAGCAGCAGGGCCGCGGTTGCCAGGTGCAGTTCCGCGACGTCAACCGCATGGTCGCGGCCTTCTTCAACGAGATCGGCATCTCCGAACACGCCCGGGTCGTGCCTCGCTCTGCCTGAGTTCCCGGCCTCGGGGCCTCTTCCCCACCCGGGTCAGAGTCGGCCCATCAGCACCAGGACCAGCAGAACCACGACGATCAGGCCCAGTGCGCCGCTGGGCCCGTAACCCCAGGCACGGCTGTGCGGCCACGAGGGGATGGCGCCGATCAGCATCAGGATCAGGACGATCAGGAGTAAGGTGCTCAGGCTCATGGGGTGCTCCGGTGGGGGATGTTGCGGGTGTCATGGGGTGGCTTGTGCGCGGACGCTGATCTCGATCTTCCAGACCGCCAGGAAAAGAGCGGCGATGGCCGGCCCCAGCACCAGGCCGTTGATGCCAAAGACACTCAGCCCGCCCAGGGTGGCGATCATCACCAGATAGTCCGGCATGCGGGTGTCCTTGCCTACCAGCATGGGGCGCAGCAGGTTGTCGATCAGGCCGATCACCAGGACCCCGAAAGCCATCAGGGCCAGGCCCTGCCAGACGGCCCCCGTGGCCAGCATCAGCAGCGCCATGGGCAACCACACCAGACCGGAGCCCACCACAGGCAGCAGGGACAGCAGGGCCATGAGCACGGCCCAGAGCAGGCTGGCGTCCACGCCCAGGGCCCAGAAGGCCAGTCCACCCAGCGCGCCCTGGACCACGGCCACCACCAGATGGCCTTTGACGGTGGCGCGCAGCACCGTGGCAAAGGTCTGGAACAGGGTGCGCTGGTGGCGTATGGACAGGGGCAGGGCCCGGCGCAGCAGCGCGGCGATGCCGTCACCGTCGCGGAGCATGAAAAAGGCCAGATACAGCGCGATGAACAGATTGGCCACGAAGTGGAGCAGGTTCTGTCCGAGGTCCATCGCCATCAGGGCGGTGGACTGCAGACCTTGCGACACACTGGCGTTGACACGTCGCAACACGGTGTTGAAGTTGGTCAGGCCAAAGCGGTCGAGCAGGGCGCTGACCCAGGAGGGCAGGGCGTTGAACATGCGGCGCAGGTAGGCGGCCAGGTTCCACTCGCCGGACTGCAGGCGTTCGACGACGCCCGCCGCTTCGCGCACCAGTGCGAGGGTCAGCAGCGTCAGCGGCAGCACCACCAGCACGACCACCACAGCCAGGGTCAGCAGGGCGGCCAGCGTGCGTTGCTGCTGCACCCAGGGCAGGAGGCGGCGGAACACCGGCGCAAACACGAGTGCCAGGATCAGGCCCCAAAGGATGGGGCTGAGAAAGGGCGCGAGGATGGTGGCGAAGGCCAGTGACACCAGCGTCAGCAGGAGCAGGAGCACCCGGCGGGTGCCTCTGGGCATGGCTAGGGGCTCGGCAGCCTCCGTTTCATGGGGGCCGGGCGTGGGTGGGTGCGTCATGGAAGCTCCTGGGGAGGGCGGGGACAGAGGGGTGACAGCGTCAACTGTTGTACCCCGGCGTTGCCCGCGGGTCTGTGCGCTGGCGAACATTCAGGCCGAGCGGCTGGCGACCTGGTGTGCGCAAGAGCACATACTCGGGTTTCCATGCCGCTGACCCCGCCCCCCGATCCCCGCCCGCCGGAAAACCACCTGCTCGCGTCCTTGCCCGATGCGGAATGGGAGCGTTGCCTGCCCCATCTCGAGCCCGTCCAGCTGTCGCTGGGGCTGGTCCTGTACGAGTCCGGCGTGCGGATGCGTTATGTGTACTTCCCGCTGGATGCCATCGTGTCCCTGCTCTACATGCTGGAGAACGGCACCTCGGCCGAAATTGCGGTGGTCGGCAACGAGGGCGTGGTGGGCATCGCCCTTTTCATGGGGGGCGAGTCCAGCACCAGCCGCGCGGTGGTGCAAAGCGCTGGCCGTGCCTTGCGCATGCCAGCCCATGTCATCAAGGAGGAATTCGGCCGCTCGGGGCCGGTGCTGCACCTCCTGTTGCGTTACACCCAGGCCCTGATGGCGCAGATGTCGCAGACGGCCGTGTGCAACCGGCACCACTCGCTGGATCAGCAGCTGTGCCGCTGGCTGCTGCTGAGCCTGGACCGCCTGCAGGGCAACGACCTGGTCATGACGCAGGAGCTGATCGCCAACATGCTGGGCGTGCGCCGGGAGGGGGTCAACGAGGCGGCACTCAAGCTGCAACGCGCCGGCCTCATCCGCTATGCGCGTGGACACATCACGGTGCTGGACCGTGCCGGGCTGGAGCGCCGCACCTGTGAGTGTTATGCCGTGGTCAAGACTGAATACGACCGTCTTTTGCCGCGCCAGCCGGTTCGCTGAGTTGCTCGGCCTGATGGTGGACGGGTTCGGGCGGCGTCGGGTCCTCCGTCCGGGCCTGCGCCTCGGACGATGGCTTCGCCTGTGCCGCCTGCCACCAGCCGGTCAGCTGGGTGATGGTGCCGGTCAGGGTGGCCAGCATGCCAGAGGCCTTGGCGGCGGTGCTCACCCAGGCCAGTGCGCCAACCAGTCCAGCGGCGCGGCGCCAGGGTTTGGCCCAGACCAGGCCGGCCACCGTCAGGCCCAGTGCCCACAGGGTCCACCGGCTTCGGCGCTGGCGTGCCCCCCG
>CAUPRZ010000330.1:0-3470 GCA_963513855.1 uncultured Hylemonella sp. | reverse complement strand
TGGAGCGTGCGTGGATGCAGATGCCATGCGAGGTATAGGGTAGAGATGAAGATGGTAGATTCAGCCCTTGCGTGGACTGAGAAGGAGCTACACATGAAAAAACTATTGCTGTTGTTATCGTTTTGCTTGGCACTGGCCGCTCACGCCGAGGAAAGCCTGGCCGACAAGGCCGCCCGTACCGCGAAAAAGGCGGGGGAGGCCACCGAACAGGGCATCGAAAAAGGTGCCTCGGCGGCCAACAAGGGTGTGGGCAAGGCCTTTGAGGTAGCCAACGAGAAGGTGTTCAAGCCCGCCGATGGCTGGATCCAGGACAAGGTGGGCAACAAGGGCAGCGCGGAAAAACCGGCCGGCAAATAAGCGGACCCTTTTCCTGGCCCCGACCCTGAAGGCGCAAGCCTTCAGGGTTTATTTTTTGCCGTAGACAAAGTCCATGACCACCGCATGGAAGCGATCGGGCAGTTCCAGATGTGGAGCATGGCCCACGCCGTTGAACTCCTTGAGCACGGCGCCGGGGATACGCTGCTGCGCACTGCGGCCCAGCAGCGGGAAATTGCCCATGGGGCGCACCACCTCGGGCGGCGCGAAACGCCGGCCGAAGACCGTGCGGTCGTTCTGGCCGATGACCAGCAAGGTCGGCACCTTGAGCTGGGGCAGCTCGTTGACGATGGGGCCGTCGTAGATCATCTGGTAGGTCAGGGCCGAGATCAGGGCAAAACGCGGGTAGTCACCGCTGAGCTGCACGCGCGCGAACTGCTCGACGAATCGCTCGTACTCTGGTTTCCAGACCGGGAAGTAGCTCCTGACGAAGTTGCGGTAGCTCGCCGGCGTCTGGGCCATCTCCAGGCGCACGAGTTCGGGGGTCTGCTGCGGCGGGATGCTGGCCACATAGTCTTCCAGCCCCAGCGGGTTCTCCAGCACCAGGGCCGTCAGGCGCTCGGGGTACTTGCGCGCAAAGTGCACGGCCAGCATGCCGCCCATGCTGTTGCCGACGACCGTCACCCGGCCTAGCTTGAGGTGGTCCAGCAGGCGCGCGGTGTTCTCCGCCAGCATGCCGAAGGTGTAACGCATCTCGGGCTTGGAAGACTTGCCGAAACCGATCTGGTCCGGGGCGATCACGCGGTAACCGTAGGTGGTCATGGCCTTGATCGTGCCGGCCCAGTAGTCCGAACCGAAGTTCTTGCCGTGCATCAGCACCAGGGTCTGGCCGTTGGGGTTCTGCGCCTTCACGTCCATATAGGCCATGCGCAGGGGCCGGCCTTCCAGTTCGAACTGGAACATCTGCACCGGGTGGGGATAGGCCCAGTTTTCCAGGGATGTGCCCAGAGCTTGCTCCGTGGCGTAATTTGGGCCGTTCTGGGCCTGGGCCGTGAAGGAGACGGAGGCGGCCAGCAGAAGCAGCAGGCCGAAGAAGCGGCGGAGGGGCGTGCGTGTCGAAATCATGGTTGCCATTCTGGCAGCACTTGCGGCTCCGGTCCGCAACAAGTGGTATCGCTCAGTAGCTGGATGGCGGGAGGCCGGGGGCGGACCAGTTCTGGCCGATGGAGCGGGCCGGTAGTTCACCCGCCACACGGCGCGCGCCGTCGAAGCGATGGTTCCAGTAGTTCACGCGCATGTCTTCGATGCGCACGGCCGCACCGGGCTTGGGGGAGTGGATGAACTTGTGGTCGCCGACGTAGATGCCTACATGGCTGTAGCTGCGACGTTGGGTGTTGAAGAACACCAGGTCGCCGGGTTGCAGTTCGCTGCGCTCGATCTCGTGTGTAGCGCCAGCCTGCTGGGCCGCGCTGCGCGGCAGCATCAGGCCCAGGTTCTGGTCGTAGACGGCGCGGACAAAACCGCTGCAGTCGAAACCCGAGTTGTAGGTATTGCCGCCGCGGCGGTAGGGCACACCGATGGCGCCCATGGCGGCCACCACCAGCTCGGACATGCGATCCGCCGGCACGCCTGCTGCGCTGGTGTCGGCCGGCCCGGGTGTGGCGCGCGGCGCTTCCAGCAAGCCGCGCTCCTGCAGCAGGCGGTCCAGATCGTCGCCCGCGTTGCTGGCCCCGGCCTGGGCGCAGGCCAGCCACAGCAGCAAAAAGAGCAGACGAGGGGAGTTCATGCGGTTAGCATAGATTCCGTTAGGGGCTGGTGTCAATTAAAGTTTTTTCGCTAAATCAACCGCAAACCGTTGATTTAAATGAATTTTTTACAGGAAAATTTTACATGTTCAAGGCGCTCCTGTTGGACAATGCCAACGGATTCCAGGTCACGCTGCAGGACCTGGACGAAGCCCGGCTGCCCGCCGGTGACGTGACCGTGGCGGTGCAGTACTCCACGCTGAACTACAAGGATGGCCTGGCCCTGTGCAACAAGGGCCCGGTGGTGCGCAGCTGGCCCATGGTGCCCGGCATCGATGGCGCGGGCACGGTGCTCGAATCCAGCCATCCGGCCTGGAAGACGGGCGACGCTTTTGTGCACAACGGTTGGGGCGTGGGCGAGACGCACTGGGGTTGCCTGGCCGAGAAAGCCCGGCTCAAGGGCGACTGGCTTGTGAAGCTGCCCGCGGCCTTCACCCCGCGTCTGGCCATGGCCATCGGCACGGCGGGCTACACCGCCATGCTCAGCGTGCTGGCGCTGGAAGACCATGGGGTGCAGCCGGGTGATGGCGAGGTGCTGGTCACCGGTGCCACCGGCGGCGTGGGCAGTGTGGCCGTGGCCTTGCTGGGGCGTCTGGGCTACAAGGTTGTCGCGGCCACGGGCAAGGCGGCCGAGGCCGATTACCTCCAGGCCCTGGGCGCCAGCGCCGTGATCGACCGCGCCGAGCTTTCCAAGCCCGGCAAGCCCATGCAGAAGGAGCGCTGGGCCGCCGTGGTCGACGCAGTGGGCTCGCACACCCTGGTCAACGCACTGGCGCAGACGCGCTACGGCGGTGTGGTCACCGCCTGCGGCCTGGCCCAGGGCATGGACCTGCCGGGTTCGGTGGCGCCTTTTATCCTGCGCGGCGTCACGCTGGCCGGCATCGATTCCGTGATGGCACCCTTGGCCAAACGCCAACGGGCCTGGGACCGCCTGGCGCGCGATCTGGATCCAGCCCTGCTGGAGCGCATGATCGAGGAAGTGCCCTTGTCGATGGCGGTCGCCAAGGCAGAACAACTGATGGCCGGCCAGGTGCGTGGCCGTGTTGTCGTCAAAATTAGCTGAAGCAAAAAAATCATGCTGCTCGAACTCGAAGACTCCCAACTGCTGCTGGTCGATTACCAGACCAAGCTCATGCCGGCCATCCAGGAAGGCCCCGCAGTGCTGGCCAACGCCAGGCGACTGGCGCAGATGGCGCGCCTGCTCAAGGTGCCCACCTTCGTCACCGAAGAAAACCCGGTCAGCCTGGGCGCCACCGTGCCCGAGTTGCAGACCTTGATCGCGCAGGCCGGCGGCAAGACCTTCTCCAAGATGAGCTTCAGCGCCGTGGCCGATGGCTTGGCCGAACTGCT
>CAUPRZ010000329.1:0-3474 GCA_963513855.1 uncultured Hylemonella sp. | reverse complement strand
GCGAGGGTACGGAAGAGCGCGTCGAGGCCCTGGTCAAGGCCGGTGTGGACGCCATCGTCGTCGATACGGCACACGGCCACAGCAAGGGCGTGATCGACCGCGTGCGCTGGGTCAAGCAGAACTATCCGCAGGTGGACGTGATCGGCGGCAATATCGCCACCGGTGCGGCCGCCCTGGCCCTGGTGGAAGCCGGTGCCGATGCGGTCAAGGTGGGCATAGGTCCCGGCTCCATCTGCACCACCCGTATCGTGGCCGGTGTGGGCGTGCCCCAGATCATGGCGATTGACAATGTGGCCACAGCGCTCAAGGGCACGGGTGTGCCGCTGATCGCCGACGGCGGCATACGCTACAGCGGGGACATTGCCAAGGCCATCGCGGCCGGCGCCGGCACCGTCATGATGGGGGGCATGTTCGCCGGCACCGAAGAGGCGCCGGGCGAGATCGTGCTGTTCCAGGGGCGCAGCTACAAGAGCTACCGCGGCATGGGCTCCATCGGCGCCATGCAGCAGGGCAGCGCCGATCGTTACTTCCAGGAGTCGACCGCTGGCAACCCGCAGGCCGACAAGTTGGTGCCCGAAGGCATCGAAGGCCGTGTGCCCTACAAGGGCTCGGTGGTCGCCATCATCTTCCAGATGGCTGGTGGCCTGCGTGCCAGCATGGGTTATTGCGGCTGCGCGACCGTCGAAGACATGCGCAACAAGGCCGAGTTCGTGGAAATCACCTCGGCCGGCATCCGCGAAAGCCACGTGCACGACGTGCAGATCACGAAAGAAGCGCCCAACTACCGGGCGGATTGATAACCCTCGATGACTGGCCCGAACCCTCTTACAGGCGTTCGGGCCTTTGCTTTTTGATATCGCCATGCAACACCAGAAGATCCTCATCCTCGATTTCGGCTCCCAGGTCACCCAGCTGATCGCACGACGCGTGCGCGAGGCCCATGTGTACTGCGAGGTCCATCCCTGCGACGTGACGGACGACTGGGTGCGCCAGTTTGCGGCTGACGGGCAGCTCCAGGGCGTCATCCTCTCGGGCAGCCATGCCAGCGTCTACGAGGAGTCCACGGACAAGGCACCGCAGGCCGTGTTCGATCTGGGTGTGCCGGTGCTAGGCATCTGCTACGGCATGCAGACCATGGCGCAACAGCTGGGCGGCAAGGTCGAGAGCGGTCACCAGCGCGAGTTCGGTTATGCCGAGGTGCGGGCGCACGGCCACACGGCTTTGCTCAAGGGCATCGCCGACTTCACCACGGCTGAAGGCCACGGCATGCTCAAGGTCTGGATGAGCCATGGCGATAAGGTCACCGAGCTGCCGTCCGGCTTCAAGCTCATGGCCTCCACGCCGAGTTGCCCCATCGCCGGCATGGCCGACGAGGCGCGCAAGTTCTATGCCGTGCAGTTCCACCCCGAGGTCACGCACACCCTGCAGGGCCGTGCGTTGCTGGAGCGTTTTGTGCTGCAGATCTGCGGCACACGGGCGGACTGGGTCATGCGCGACCACATTGGCGAGGCCGTCGAGGCCATTCGCAAGCAGGTGGGCAAGGAGGAGGTCATTCTGGGCCTGTCCGGCGGTGTGGATTCCTCGGTGGCGGCAGCCCTGATCCATCGCGCGATTGGTGACCAGCTGACCTGCGTCTTCGTGGACCACGGCTTGCTGCGCCTCAACGAAGGCGACATGGTCATGGACATGTTCGCGGGCAAGCTGCACGCCAAGGTGATCCGCGTCGACGCCGCCGAGCTTTTCCTGGGCAAGCTGGCCGGTGTCAGCGAGCCCGAGCAGAAGCGCAAGATCATCGGCGGCCTCTTTGTCGATGTCTTCAAGGCCGAGGCCGCCAAGCTCAAGGGCGAGGGCGCCCAGGGCGCCAAGTGGCTGGCCCAGGGCACGATCTACCCGGACGTCATCGAGTCGGGCGGTGCCAAGAGCAAAAAGGCCGTGACCATCAAAAGCCACCACAACGTGGGCGGCCTGCCCGAGCAGCTGGGCCTCAAGCTGCTGGAGCCGCTGCGCGACCTGTTCAAGGACGAGGTGCGTGAACTGGGCGTGGCTCTGGGCCTGCCGCACGACATGGTCTACCGCCACCCCTTCCCGGGTCCGGGCCTGGGCGTGCGCATACTGGGTGAGGTCAAGAAGGACTACGCTGACCTGCTGCGCCGTGCCGACGCCATCTTCATCGAGGAACTGCGCAACTTCAAGGATGAGACCAGCGGCAAGACCTGGTACGACCTGACCAGCCAGGCCTTCACGGTCTTTCTGCCGGTCAAGAGCGTGGGTGTGATGGGCGACGGTCGCACCTACGACTACGTGGTGGCGCTGCGCGCGGTGCAAACCAGCGACTTCATGACGGCGGACTGGGCCGAGCTGCCCTATGCCCTGCTCAAGAAGGTCTCAAGCCGCATCATCAACGAGGTGCGCGGCATCAACCGCGTGACCTACGACGTGAGCTCCAAGCCGCCGGCCACCATCGAGTGGGAGTGATGGCTGAGTCGGACGGCTCTAGCCCGTCCAGTGCTCCTGCCGGTGGATGAGGTAGACCGGGGTCACATAGCCGCCTGCTTCAGCCCTTTCCTGCGCGTGCAGAAGTGGGACTCGCAGCTGCGCCGCCTCCGAATAGGCCTGCGCTATCTGATCCGCCGCATCGAGCATGGCCGGGTCCTGGATCACCGTGTTGGCCTTGCCCCGGATCTGGACCATGCGCCAGGAACCGTCGTGGTTGCGCTGCAGCTCGATGGTCGCCGCGCGTCGGCCATTGCGGCGCAGGGAAAAGACCCGTGTGGCGCCACTGGCGCAGGCATTGACGTAGGTGCCGATGCAATGCCGCTGTTCCAGCCCCTCTTCGGCCAGCAGGGAGCCGGTGGCCAGCTCCACGGCCAGAAAAGGGCCGGCCGCGTAGCGGGGGAGCAGGGCAGCCCAGCGCACATCTTTCTCGGGATCCACGGTGACCAGCAGCGCACGGTGCCAGGCATCGGAACGACGGCACAGGGAGCGCCAGGTCACGCCCTTGAGCACCGTCGTATGTGAATAGACAAAGTCGGACACATCCTGCGCATCGTGCGGCAGATTGGCCTCGTCTTCTGGCGAGAGCTGGGCACGCATGATGGCACGCAGAAAGATGCGTGCATTTTCCTCGCGCAAAGGGCCCGGGCGACCCCGTGTGCGGTCAAGGATACGTTCCATGCCGCGCAGAGCCGACTGGCAGCGTTCGAGCCGCAAGGCTTCGTTCTGCAGCGCACTGGCCAGCAGGTTGATGAAATGGCTGAAGGCACGCAGGATGCGGGCCGATGGCGGGAAAAACTGCAGCAGAGCGCGCAGCACCGCATTGTCCTGCTTGATCAGAAAACGCCAGCCCTGTGCACTCATGCCGGCTTCCAAAAAACAAGCCCGTACGCCATCGAAAAACCTCGCCCCCAGTGGCAGCTGCAGTCCGGAACCCGGGCTCAGGCCCAGGTCCAGCAGCGGCAGGCCGCCTACTTCGGG